>CANBTO010000023.1 GCA_947372405.1 Verrucomicrobiaceae bacterium | reverse complement strand
AATCCTGTCGCTCCGGTTGCAGCGGGTAGCACCACCACCTTCACCGTCCTGTTCTCACCTTCAACCGCAGGCAACCGCAAGGCGGCCATCCACATCGCCAGCAACGATCCTTTCAAGAGTCCTTACAACATCACGCTGACCGGCACCGGCCAGGGTCCCGAAATCTCCGTGCAACAACCTGCCGGCACATTGATCGCAAGCGGTAAAGCAGTGGACTTCGGCGATGTGTCGGTTGGCACCAGCAAGAGTCTCGATTTCACCATCGCCAACGGTGGCAACCTCGATCTCACCGGTCTGGGTGTCACCATTGACGGTGCCAATGCGGCGGAATTCACGTTGACCTCCAGCCCGGTCTCCCCGGTTGCCGCCGGTGGCACCACCAAATTCACGATCAAGTTCGCGCCTTTGGCCAGTGGCAGCCAGTCGGCGGCATTGCATGTTGCCAGCAACGATCCTAACAAAAACCCGTATGACATCGCGTTGACCGGCAGTGCAGACGCCGCGGACATAGACGTCCAACAACCTGCGGGCAATTCCATCAATGACGGTGGATCCAAAGGTTTCGGCAATGTGGAGATCGGTTCCAGCAAAAGTCTGACATTCACCATCGCCAACAAGGGAAGCATCGACCTCACCGGCATTTTCGCCGCAATCAACGGAGTCAACGCCGGGGAGTTCTCGATTACTTCCAACCCGGTGGATTCGGTCAATGCGGGCGGCACCACCACCTTTACCGTACGTTTTTCCCCTACGGCCGCAGGCAAGCGTGATGCCGTCATCCAGATCGCCAGCAACGATCCCAATGAGAACCCCTACGACATCAACCTCACCGGTCAGGGCCTGGCCCCCGATATCGTGGTCGAACAACCCGCCGGATCAGGCATCGCCGATGGAGGGGCGCGGAATTTCGGGAACGTGCTGGTCGGTTCTAACAAAAGCCTGGACTTCACGATCAGGAATACCGGCGTCGCCAATCTCACCGGCCTGACGATCACCGTGGACGGCACGAACGCGTCGATGTTCTCCGTGACCGCAAACCCGGTCTCACCGGTGGCCCAGGGTGGTGCGACATCATGCACGGTTTTGTTCAGTCCCACCGCCGCCGGCATCAAAACCGCCACCATGCACATCGCCAGCAATGATCCGGATGAGAACCCCTTCGACATCCAGTTGATCGGGACAGGGCTGACTCCTGCCCCGGAAATCGTCGTCCATGGATCAGGTGGCGGCAATGTCACGGACGGATCCAGCTTCGGCCTCGGAAACGCTATCATCGGCGAGGCGGTGGTTCCCAAATCCTTCAGCATCACCAACACCGGCACCGCCAACCTTACCGGCCTCGCCGTCTCGCTGGATGGCTTGAACGCTTCGGAATTCATCGTGACGGCTCCCTTGTCCGGCAGTCTGGTTCCCGGTGCGTCCACCACCTTCACGGTGGCCTTCAAGCCCGCGGCGGTTTCCTACCGCAGGGCGGCCATCCATATCGCGAGCAATGACAGCGATGAAAATCCGTTCGACATCCAGATCTTCGGGAACGGGGTCCCCGCACCCGCACCGGAGATTCACGTTACAGGGCCTGCCGGCGGCGGGCTTGTGGACGGCAGCTCCTCCAAAAGTTTCGGCAAGGTCCTGGTGGGTGCTACGGGAATCGCGAAGACATTCACCATCACGAACAACGGAAAGGCGGATCTAACGGGCATTTCGGTGGCTACGAGTGGCCCGAATCCCGGTGATTACGTGGTGACGGGGCTGAATGTGACCACTCTGGCTCCCGGCCAGAGCGCGACCTTCCAGGTGGCCTTCAAACCCGCATCCGCAGGATCCAGATCGGCGATTCTTCATATCCTCAGCAACGATTCCGACGAAGCCTCCTTCGACATCCTGCTCAGCGGCAAGGGGATCGCGCCCGCTCCCGAGATCGTGATCCAGCAACCGATCGGCACGGACCTTGCCGACGGAAACAGCAGGATCACCTTCGACGCTGTGGTGGTTGGCAAATCGGGAATCACCAAAGTGATCACCATCAAGAACACCGGCACAGCCGATCTAACGGGTCTCGCCGTCACCGTCACGGGATGGCAGGCGGACGACTTCATCTTTGGTCCGCCCGGCAAGACCTCTCTGGCTTCGGGGGAGAGCACCTCCTTCAAGATTGTCTTCAAACCGAGGAAAGCGGGCACGCGCAACGCGGCGATCCATGTCTCAAGCAACGACTCGAACGAAAACCCGTATGACATCAAGTTGACAGGCACGGGAGCGGCCATGTGAAATGGCAGGCATCACGTGGTTGGCGCAAAACGCTTCATTTCCGGACTTCGTAATTCTGCTTCAACCCGAACTCCGATTTTGAGCATTTGTCGCATTTGAAAGTAGAAAAATATACCGGCCATGGTCTCCTTGCATTCGATTGGAGATCTGAGGGTCAATCGGTTGAGGGAGATTCATTCCATCCAGGTTCCAGTGGGGCCAACCCTACGGAGGGCGAGTCCTCTCGTGCGCACCATCTTCAGAATCAACGGCTCCTGAGGATGGAAAGCCTCGGGATTTCTTGTGGGCCTCGCGGCATGTGCCAGTAGCGTGCCCGGTTTTCAAGGGGACCTTTGAAATTACTGTTAGGGTGGCAGGGGATCCCGAAAGGCCGGGATCTCATGGGATGCCCGGACGCGGCGGTCATGACACCCGCGGCTTTGCTTGCGCTTTTCCACTGGTCCGCGCAACTTCGCCGCATGCGCGAGGTGATGATCGAAACGGTGGACCTCCACCGCGGCTACAGGATCGGGAAAAAATCCATCGAGGTTCTGCATGGCATCGACCTGCGGATTCACCGTGGCGAACGCGTCTTCCTCTGTGGTCCCAGCGGAGCCGGGAAAACCACGCTGCTCTATACTCTCGCCGGATTGGAACGACCCGAAAAAGGTAGCGTCCGCATCCATGGCGCGGACCTCTACGCCATGGGCCGCAAGGAACAGGCCCGCTTCCGCAACCGCGAGATCGGCTACGTCTTCCAAAACTACCACCTGCTCCCCGAACTCACCGCGCTGGAAAACGTCGCTGTTCCCGGCGCAATTTCCGGCAGCGACACATCCGCCGCCGCCCTCAAGGCGCTCGCACGCGTCGGCCTTGCGGACCGAGCGGATCACCTGCCTGCCGAGCTTTCCGGTGGCGAGCAGCAACGCGTCGCCATCGCCCGCGCCATCGTCAACGAACCGAAAGTCCTTTTTGCAGACGAACCCACCGGCAACCTCGATTCAAGGAACAGCGCTGAAATCATGTCCATCCTCATGGACCTCGCTACCGAACATCAGGTCACGCTTGTCGTTGTCACCCACGACCAGAACCTTGCGAAAGCCGGAGACCGCACGCTTGTCATCCGCGATGGTTCGATTTATTCAACCTGAGGGTTGATCCGAGAAAGGAATTTGGGCTGCCTGAGCAAACAGAGAATCAAAGGATTCGGATCATGGCCCACATCATTCAGCAGGTGAGTTTCAAAAACCATCCGTTTGGTTTCAACCCGACCTCTGTTACCTCCGTTTGCTCCTGTTCCAATCCAATTCGGCTGTTAGGTCAATGACTTCGCCGTATTCTCAAAACCGCACTGTGAACTGCGCGGCCACCAGATGGGAGATGTCATCGGCCAGATGGTCTTCGTGCTGCAGGCTGTATTGCAGTTTGAACTGCGTGTGCGGTGTGAAGCGGTAGGTCATCGCGGCATCGACGCGGGAGATGTTGTTTCCCCACGGCTGTTCGATACCGGAATAGACGGGCACATCGGCGAAGAGCTGCTGGTTCCAGCGCAACGCGCCGAAGAGGTTGGGGGTGAACTTGTATTTGGCTTCAAGATAATATCCGATAGTGTCGGCGTTGCCCACATTCGGGACTTCAAAACGTGCTTCATACACCTCCGCCCAGAACTGCCAGTGGGACCACGCATAACTGATGTCCTGGCCGAGAAGCATTTCATTGTAATCACCGATGCCGGTGCCGGCGGGCAGGGTGGGTTGCGCCTTGTCCAGGAGATAAGGTCCTTCGCTGGCGGAGAAACCGATCGTCCACGCCATGTCCGGATGCCAGGCGATGCGCGTGCTCACCGTGGGATGATCGAATCCGTTGTCCGTGGCGTCCCAGTTCTCCGGTCGCGATGAAAGGCCGGCGTTCTTGATTTCCGCGGCGTAGTCAAACTTGCCGAGTTTGCCTGAAATCGAAAGTCCGGTGGCGTAGGAAGGTCCCCAGATGACAGGATTGTATTCATACTTCGAATCCACCAGTCCGTATGTGAAGGTCTTCGCGTCGGGCGGGGCCTCGCCGTCGTAGATGCCGGTCATGTTTTCATACATCAACGGCGCGCTGACGAACGGATTATCCCATGACTGGTGGCGTTCCACATAACTTCCGAAGACGGTGGCGAAACGGCCGACCTGCAGGTTGAAGCGGCTGTCATCCCATGGAGTCCAGCGCAGCGCGTATTCGTCCAGGCGCATCACCGTGGGCCGGTCGCTTGGATCGAATCCCTGGTCCACGCGTGATTGGGCGAAGAAGTAGAGGTTGGGACCGGCCTGGACGTCGAAGAAAAGACTCAGCCGGGAATTGGCGAGATGCGAGTCGTCGCTGAAAATCAGGCCCGGCGGGGCTCCGCTGAAATTGTAGTATTCCAGATCCAGCGTGCCGCTCACACGCGCGCGCACCTGATCGTTGAATCCCGAAAAGGTGAGGGCGTCATCCAAGCGGTCCAGCAGGTCGTCGCCTCGAGCGGTGACGGAGGTCATCGCGAAGAGGACAAGCCGGACTGCGCGCTGTGGGTTCATGCAGGTGTTTTAATGGAGGCTTTTTGGAATGAAACCTCAAATTCCGTCCACCCGTCCGCGGACCGTATCAGGCGAAGGTCACCGCCATGCAGCAGCGCCAGTTCGCGGGCGATGTTGAGGCCCAGTCCATGACCTGGCACGTTCTCCCCGATGCCGCCACGGTGGAAGCGTTCAAATACGTGTGGCTGCGCCTCCTGCGGGATGCCGGCGCCGGTGTTTCCTACGCGCAGTGAAACCATGTCTCCATCCTCCCGGGCGCTGATGGAAACGGTGCCCTGCGGCACGTTGTATTTCCAGGCGTTTTCCAACAGGTTCTGGAGAATCATCGCGACATAGCGTTTCTCGCCGAGGATGTGCAGGCCGTCCGGCACGTTCAGCTCGACGTTGAGATCCGGCGCATCCGGCACGGCGCTCAGGTCGTCCGCGAGGGAATCGATGTACTGGCTCAGATTGATGCTTGCCATGTGCGGCTGCATCCGCCCGGCATCGAGGCGCGAGAGCAGCAGCAGGTCATGGATCATGCTGGCGAGCTTGGCGGTCTGGAAAATGAGCCCGGAAATCTCATCGTGCATTTTTTGAGTGATGCCGGGTTGCTGCCGGAGTTCCTCAAGACCGGCGCGCAGCACGGTGATCGGTGTCTTGAGTTGATGCGAGGTGTCCGCGGAAAAGCGCATCGATCTCTGGAGTTCGACGCTCGTTTGTTCGAGAGCGGCTTCGGCCTTCTCCCGGCGGATCTCGTTTCTGGCGGAATCCACGGCGAGCTTTTCCACCGGCACGGAAAGCCTGCTCGCGATGGTGTGGCTTGCGAATCCAGCGCCTAACAAAAGCAAGGCTCCCACTCCGAGGATTTGCAGGCGAAGTTGCCGGATCCGCTTCATGGCGTCCGCCAGGGAATAAACACAGACCTCGTATGCGGGTGGAAGCTGTGAGTCCGGATTGAGCAGTTGGTTGAACACGAGGTGGGGCACTCCATCAATGTCCACTTCGGTGTGGGAGCCGGTGGGTGATCTTTCCATCGCCGCCGCGAAAGTTGCCACCGCTGCTGCGGAGGCGTCCGGCAGATAGAGCCGGCCGTTGGTCCAGACGCCTGCCTTCATTCCGGGGTTCTGGCCGGTGCCGTCGAACGGCTTGAATCCGAGCACGATGCTTGCGATCTGCTCGTTGGTGTCCGTGGAGATGATCGGCACTGCGATGATCTCATCCACACCGCCGTCATCGCGGACCAGGTAGCCGGCCTGCTGGGTGCCGGTCATCCTCGCGAGACTCAGTTGGTTTTCCTCGGCCACATCAAGCCTGCCCGCGTCCACCGTCGCCGGTGATGCGATCACCTTGCCGTCCGCGTCGAGAAACCGATAGAAACGCGCCTGCAGCGGGTGGCTTGCGTCCGCTTCCATTACATCGCGCAGTTCCTCCTCGGCGTTCGGATAGAGCAGGTCGAGCGCGTTGTCTTCGAGCGCGGCATGGATGCGGGGTTTGCGGGCGAGCGAGCGGGACCTTTCGACGAGCGCCGCATGCCGCACCTCCCACGCGCGGTGCAGCGTGGAGATTTCTCCCTGGAACGCCTGCTGCAACTGCTGCCGCACATCCGTGGAGACCTTGGTCTGGGCGATCCACAGTGCCAGCCCCGTGACCGCGCAGACCACCAGCATCATGCCGATGAGCAGGCGCAGGCGGAAGCCGGTGATGCTCGGGCTCTCGCTCACGGGAAGTTGAGCTTGACCGTGCCGCTGTTGGTTAGAGTCACCGGTTTATCCAGCGTCGTCCGGCTGTCGATCCAGGTTTTGAGTTTGTAATTTCCGGCGGGCAGTCCGGTGAGTTTGAAGTTTCCGTCCGTGCCGCTGATGACGAAGTGGGGTGTGTCCAGAACGAGGATGATGCCGCGCATGTGTTCGTGGATGTCACAGCGCAGTGTGATCATGCCGGGTTGGTCGAAGATCTGTGACGGCACTGGCTTGTCCTCGGGGCGGTGGCGACCGAGGTCGAAGCGCTTCGCCGGGGAAAACGAGAACACGTTGTGATAGGTGTCGTCCTCGTTGGGGAACTCGATCTTCGTGCCCGTCTGGACTGCGAGCAGGGACGGCTGGAAAATAAAGTCCTTTTGGACAATCTGTCGCGTCGGTGTGTTGGATGGTTTGGCGAACGCCCCTTCCAGATAGACGACGGCCACCGGCGGATTCGTCGAGAGCACGCCGCCCTTGGTGACGATCTCGTAGCGTTTCGCCATCACCGGCGCGGACTTCGCCTTGGGCAGCTCGACATGACCTTCGATGACCGCTTCGGCGTGAACGGCGATGGCGGTTAGAAACAGGATGGCGGGGATCTTCATGGTAGGTTCAGGAATTGGTTTTGACCGTGTAGCCGATCGAGCGGATGGTGTGGATGAGCGGCGCGTCGAATCCGGCATCCACTTTCTTGCGCAGGCGCGCGATGAAGATCTCGACGGTGCGTGTGTCGTATTCGTGTTCGCGCTGCCAGACGCGGTCGGAAAGCTCGGTGCGGGTGAAGACACGGCCGGGTTCCTCCATCAGGACCTGGAGCAGTTCGAACTCGCGCGGGGAAAGCGCGATGGCTCTGGCACCCCGCGTCACGCGGCGCTGGTGGATGTCCATCTGCAGATCCGCCACCTTGAGGATATCCTCGGCGGTGGGTGTGGCTCCCCTGCGTCCGAGCGCCTCGACCCGTGCGATGAGTTCGTCCATGGAAAAGGGTTTTGCAACGTAGTCGTCCGCACCGGCCTTCAGGCCCTTGATGCGGTGGTCCACGTCCCCCAATGCCGTTAGAATGATCACCCGCGAGGTGCAGTGCGCCTTGCGCATTTTTTCAAGCACCTCGAGGCCATTCATGGTCGGCAGGTTCAAGTCCAGCACGACGAGGTCCGGGGAATCCCTGAGAATGGCGGCGAGCCCCATTGCTCCGTCGTGTTCGGCACGGACTTCGTGGCCGCTACGGTGCAGGGCGCTGCTGACATGGCGCGCGAGTTGCGGTTCGTCTTCGATTACAAGAATATGCATCGGTGAAAATTGTGGGATGTCCGCAGCCAAGGTGTTGTCTGGTTTCCGGAGGCCTGCGGCTTTTTACTGCGGTGGATGTTTTGTAGCGGGTCTGGTTCCGCTTGTCAGGAAGGAAAATGCGGGACACGAACCTTGGTCCGTGCCCCGCCTCTCATGGGTTTGCCGCGTTTACTTGAAGTTCGCGGTGAGAGATAGGTTCGAGTTCATGGTCACCTTGATGGTTTGCGATTTGCTGACCACACCGCCGCTCCATCCCACCCATGGGGAACCTGCGTCCGGTGTGGCGGTGAGCGTGACCACGGTGCCCGGTGCGAAGGTCGTGCCTGCGGGGGTTTGGGTCACGGTGCCCTTGCCGGTTTTGCTGATGGACAGCTTGTAGGAAGTCGCGGTTGCGGTTCCACCGCCGCCGCCACCACCACCACCACCGCCGCCGCCACCAGTCGCGGTTCCGCCGCCGCCACTGGCGACACCTTTGATGGTCACCGGCATGGATGCCTGGCCGCCGTTGGAGTTCCAGACGGTCGCAGTGGTCGGAGCCGTGGTCATCAGGATGGAGCCGTTCCAGACACCGAGTTCGAACTGCATGGTGCCGATCGGGCCGCTGGCGGCATCGGTGCCGAATGTTAGAATGCTGTTCGCATAGCTGGTGCTGGCCTTGACCTTGAAGAGCATCGTCACCGGATCATAGTCCGCGGCGGTGATGGTGACGGTCGGAATCGGATAGACGTTGGTGGTCGTGCTCAGGTTGCCGCCGTTGTAGGTGGCTTTCACGGACACGCCTTTCTGGCCGTTGACGACCGAGGAGGTGGCGGTGAACGACGCGCTGTAGGCGCCGTATGGCACGGTGATCGTGGCAGGCACCTGCAGGGTGCCGGTGTCACCGCTGCTCAGGCTGATGACAGCACCCGAGGCGGATCGGGGGAAGTTGTTCAAGGTCACGGTGCCTGTCACGGATTGGCCGCCGACCACCTCCGGGATGCTCAGGCTTGCCAGGGCGACAACCGGTGCCGGGCTGATCGACACGCTGCCCGTCACGGTTACGCCGTTGAAAGTCGCGGAAATCGGCACGCTGGTGATGGTGCTGACCTGCGCGGTGTTCATGGTGAATCCCATGGATTGGTATCCTTGCGGAATGGTGACCGACGCGGGAATCGTTAGAAGCGACGGGTCTCCGCTGGTGAGTGTGACGGCTGTGCCGCCGGTTTGTGCGGGTATCGAAAGCGAGACCGCGCCGTAGGTTGCGAATCCGCCTTCCACCGGGTTGCCGGTGATGCCAGCGAGTTTCACCACCGGTGTGATGGTTAGAGGCGCGTATTTGCTGGCTGTGCCATCGGTCGCATAGATCCGGATGCCTGCGGGAATGGTCAGTCCGATGGCGGTGGTGTTCAGGCTGAAAGTCGCGCTGACATCACCTTCCGGGATCACCAACGAAGCCGGTGTGTCCGCAAGCGCCGTGATGGTGCTGAGGAAAGTGATGTTCATTCCGCCGGCCGGTGCGGCACCACCAAGCGCCACAGTGCCACTGACGACGTCTCCAGGTGCCACGTTCGAGGCATCGAGGGTGATCGAAGCGATCTGCGTGGCAGGCGGGGCTCCCGGGGCGAAGACCACCGCCACCGCGCCCTGCGGTATATAAGCTCCGGCTTGGTAGGTGTTATAGGCATAACCCACGATGTTGCCGTTCGCATCGACGCCGGTGGCGACGCCGTTGGTATAACCGGCCGGGAGATAGGTGTTCAAATCCACGACGCTGTCGGCGGTGCCGGACCATGCGAGTGCGTGGCGGACCGAGCCAAGAGCACCTGGAACACCGACCCAGCCTTCACCCACCTGTTGGGTCGCGTTCATCGCGTTGATCCGGGTTTCGGTGTAAGCCGCCGGATGAAGGTCCGTCACTGTGTCCGCGGTGCCGGCCCACATCAACGCGTGGAGATGGGATGTGCCAAGGGCGATGTAGCCCCAGCCAGCCTGACGGGTGCCGGAGGTGCAGACCGCCTCGGACGAATCGAAGCCGAGCGGGTGCAGGTCCACCGCGCTTGCCGCCGTGCCCGCCCAGCGCATCGCGTGGCTGCCGGTGTGATAGGACAGGTATTCTCCCTCGGGATAGGCGATGGTTGAAATGTAGCCGACTTCCTCGCCGTCATGACATCCAAGCGCGCGCGAAAACGGATAGGTATATGGGTGAAGGTCCACACCGCTCGCGGCCGAGCCATGCCAGCAGTGTGCGTGGGAGGTGGAGATGAAATAGCTCTGCTGCTGCGCGTAGCCGACCTGTTCCCCGCTGTGGACGCCGAGGCAGTAGGAAAAGTTGTAACCGCTGGGGTTGAGATCCACGCAGGATGCCGAGGAACCGGACCACTCGACTGCGTGAATGCCGGTGTAAAAGTAAACCCAGCCTCCCTGCTGGAAATCGTCCGCGCAGGTGGCAAGCGATTGATAGGCATTCGCGGGATGGAGGTCCACACCGGTGACGGCGTTGCCTGAGAGCAGAACCGCGTGGGGCGAGTTGGTGCCAGCGGCCTGTGATCCGCCGACCTGTTTGCCCGAGGCCACGGCTGTTAGTTTTCCTGATGCGGCGCCTGCCGGCGTCACGTCGTTGCAGTGGTAGTCCTGGGCCGCTGCGGGAAGCCCCAGCATGAGCGCTCCCGCGGCGGTTAGAATTCTGGTTTGGATGGTTTTCATGGTTCGACTTGGTGTTGTGGGTTTCGATGTGTGCCTTCGTTCCGCACGGCACGATGTCTGCCTTTCCGCCACCGCCGTCACAAACGGACAAATGTAACGCCGTCGTTACAGCGGAAGCCCGACCCTCGCATGGTTTGGAATTGAAAAAATCCTGTTTTTCAAGGCTTTGTGCCCGCATCTCGCCTGATGAGCGGCGCACAGGGGACCAGGTTTTGTAACAGCCCTGATGCAATAAGCCGGTCATGACCGGGGCGGTTGCAGCGAGCGGCGGATTGAAATTCCGGCCCGGACGCGACAAATTTTCGCCTGGAAGTGCGAATGTTTTTCGCACTTCGCGTCAGATTGACTCATTTCCGGCGGGTTGTGTTAGATCAAGCCGTTGATTTTCAATCGGTTCGTTCGCTGGCACGGCGTTTGCCAACGGGAGCACGGGAGTCGGGCATGGCAAGCGCCCGGCCCTTGCATCTCCGGCGCGTAAAAAGGACAGGGCGTGCCGGTGCTGCATCAAACCAACCCACCTGTCCCCAATTCAACTATGAACTCACTGACAACCTGGAATCCGTTCCGTGAACTGGAAGACATGCAGAACCGTATCCTGCGGGCCGTCCAATTGAATCCGTCGGCTCGCCCCGAGACTGACCGCCAGCCACTCGCCGCGGCGCAGTGGATGCCTGCGGTGGACATCTCGGAAGACGACGGTGAATACCTTATCAAGGCCGAGCTCCCGGAAGTCGGCAAGGATGACGTCAAGGTCACCGTTGAAAACGGTGTGCTCACCCTGCGCGGAGAACGCAGGTTCGAGCAGGAGGAGAAGACCCGCAAATACCACCGCATCGAGCGTGGCTACGGCAGTTTCATGCGCAGCCTGTCCCTTCCGGACGATGCCGATGCGGACAAGGTTTCAGCCGATTACAAGGACGGCCTGTTGCGGATCCATCTGCCGAAAAGCGAGGCGAAGAAACCGAAGCAGATCGAAGTTTCCGTCAACTGAAGGTTCCGTGAGGACGCGGTGCCAATGATGTCGGATCAGGGCCGGTAAACCGAAGCCCTGCCGGACGAAAGTTTCGTTAGATCCATCGTCCACAGGCGGACGGTTTTCCGGCCCCAGTTCTGCTCTGCGATCACGAAATGGTTGATGGGTCCTCCCTCGACCACCACCGCCGTATGGTTGCTGCCGGTGATGTATGAGTTGTCGGAAAGTCTGGCGCTCTGGAACTCGATCACGTCACCTTGTTTGAGCCCTTCCCTGACCGGATCCACCTTGCGGCCCCAGACCCGGAGATCGGCTCCTGGACGTCTGGCTCCGGCGGATTTGAACGCCTCGTTTGCGAGCGTCCAGCACTCGCCGTTGCCGACCTTGCGGCCCTTGCTGGCCACGCAATAGGCGGCGATTTTCCGCGAAGTCGTGCCGTGCAGGATCTGGCGGGTCGTTCTGGAATCCGGGGTGAAAGCGGGCTCTGGTGAACAGGCTGCGAAGACGAGGGTGAACGCCAGGGCGAGTTTCTTCATGCGTTGGAGCCTTCATCACGAGTCTCAGGCGCGCAAGAAATCAATGCATGGTTTTTACAGGCAACATGCCGCGCGTGGACAAACGACGGGTTCCCGCTAGAGTGGGGGACGATGCCAAACGCGCTGATCCACGAGACGTCACCTTATCTTCTCCAACACGCCGGAAATCCGGTGGACTGGCTGCCTTGGGGTGAGGAGGCGTTTTCCCGCGCGCGGGCGGAGGACAAGCTGGTGTTTCTATCAGTCGGTTACTCGACCTGCCACTGGTGCCATGTGATGGAGCGCGAGAGTTTCGAAAACGAGCGGGTGGCGGAAGTAATGAACCACCATTGCATCAACGTGAAGGTGGACCGCGAGGAACGCCCGGACATCGACGCCACTTACATGGCCTACGTGCAGGCCACCACCGGGCAGGGCGGTTGGCCGATGAGCGTGTGGCTGACCCCGGACGGCAAACCGGTTTTCGGAGGAACGTATTTCCCGCCGGATGACCGCCATGGCCGGCCGGGATTCACGCGGGTGTGTCATGAGCTCGGGCGTCTGTGGCGGGATTCGCGGACGGAGATGGAAACCAGCGCGGCGAAGATGATGGACCATCTGCGGAGTGATGCGGCGGATGCTGTGACGATGAGGGGCTTGCCTGGGGCGAAGGTTTTCGGGGATTTTCTGGATCGCTGCGATTCGATGTTCGATTCCACACTCGGAGGTTTCGGCGGAGCCCCGAAATTTCCACGACCAGTGATCGTGCGGACCTTGATGCAACTGATGGAGCGCTTCGGCAGGGAAAGCGAAGAGGGAAAAATGGCATGGCACATGTGTGAGCGGACCTTGCGGGCGATGGCCGCCGGCGGCATGCACGACCACCTGGGTGGTGGTTTCCACCGCTACTCGGTGGACCGCTACTGGCATGTGCCGCACTATGAGAAGATGTTGTATGACCAGGCCCAGCTTGCGATGGCCTATCTCGAGGGCTGGCAGTTTTCGGGCGAGTCCATGTTCCGCGAGGTGGTGGAGGGGATTTTTCGTTATTTGCTGGAAACCCTGCGGGATCCCGGCGGAGCCTTCCATGCGGCGGAGGATGCGGACAGTCTGCCGTCCGTGGAGGCAGCCCACAAACGCGAAGGTGCCTTCTGGACTTGGGAGGCCGATGAAATCTCCGCCTTGCTGGAGCCGCGTGACGCCGCGATTTTCAGCGCCTCGTTCGGCGTGAAGGCCGAGGGCAACTCGCGACCGGAAAGCGATCCGCACGGCGAACTGGAAGGCCAGAACACCTTTTACCGCGCGATGGCGGAGACTGACCTCGCGGCGATGTTCGATTGCACGGAGGATGAGATCCGCGAGCGGCTGTCCGCAGCGAAGGTGATTCTAACAAGCGCACGGGCGCTGCGTCCGCCACCGCACCGGGACGACAAGATCGTCACCGCATGGAACGGACTGGCCATCGGCGCTCTGGCGCGCGGTGCGCGTGTGCTTGGCAGGGACGATCTCGCGCTTGCGGCGGGTGAGGCCGCGTCGTTCCTGAAGCGCGAGTTATGGGATGAATGTCAATTGTTCCGGTCCTATCGCGGCAAGCGTGGAAATACGGCGGCGTTTCCCGCGGACTATGTGTTCCTGATTTCCGGCCTGATCGAACTGCACGCGGTTGCGCCCGATGTCGGTTGGCTCGACTGGGCGGTGGAACTCCAACAGGCACTGGATGCCGGATTCTGGGAGCCCGTGCAATCCGGTTACGTCATGCGGCCGGAACTCGGCGGGGAAACCCTGTTGGTCATCCGCGAGGATTATGATGGAGCCGAACCGTCTCCCAACCACGTGGCGGCGGAGAACCTGCTCAAGCTCGCTGTCTTGCTAGATCAACCGGAGCACGCCGTGCGTGCCGGGGCGCTGCTGCGCGCGGGTTCGCGGGCGCTGGAGACGCAGGCGTTCGCGGTGCCGGTGCTGCTTGCGGCGCTCGATCTCAACGAACGCGGCGTGATGAAACTACAGGTTCCGTTAGAGGCGGATGCCGTGGTTCTCGAAAAACTGCGCGCATCGTATCTGCCGCGCGCGGTTTTCATGAAGGGAGGAGAAAACGAGGTGATCGTTTGCGAAGGTTCGACCTGCCGGCCGTTCGTGATGTGACGGATTGTTCAGCTTTCCTTGCGCGGCTTGATCTCGACGACATGTTTGATTGCCCGCATCGCCCAGCCGACGACGGGGAACTCGCCGTAAACCGGGAACGAGGCGTCCCAGTGGTCCTGCTGGGCCACGATGCGGCCGTCCGCTGCGAATTTGAGGTGACTGGTGCCGGTGATGGTGCGCTGTTTGCCGCGGAAGCGGTAGCTCATCGTCCAGAGCAGGAAGCCGGTCCGGTCGTCGCCATGGGCGTCGGTCACGGTCATGGTGACCTCGTTGAGTTGTTCGAAGAGGTGTTCGTAAACGCGGCGCAGCGCGGCGAGGCCCTTGGTTTGGTTGAGCGGATCCTGGAACTCCACGGCGGGAGAGTAGATGTCCCCGAGGTTGTCGAGTTTCTCGGGAGTCAGCGAGTTCACAAAGCCGGCCATGGCGGCCAACGAATCCGGGCAGTGGGGTTTCATGTCCTGTGGGATGAAGATGGCGGGAAATGGCGACCGGTGCCGGTTGCCTGCGATCAAGGTAGTGGATTTTTCCGGGAACGAAACCCGCAATGTCGGCGGGGCACGGGAGGGCAATATTCCGGGAAATGCATTCTTCGCGATTGGCGGGCGGGGATTCCCTGCCCAAAATCCATCCATGCACTCGCCCGGATCGCTCTCGGAAAAAATGTTCGCCGTCGCCAACCAATACATCCCCGGAGGCGTCAACTCGCCGGTGCGCGCGTTCCGCAACGTCGGCGGCCAGCCGTTTTTCGTGCGCCGTGGAGCGGGCAGCCGGATCCAGGACATCGACGGCAAGACCTACATCGACTACATCGGCTCATGGGGGCCTAACATTCTCGGCCACGCGCCGGTCGTCATCACCAACACGATCCACGAGGTCGCCAAGAGTGGCATTTCCTTCGGCATTCCGAATCCCTTCGAAGTGGAGATGGCCCGCACGATCTGCGACTGGGTGCCATCGGTGGAGAAGGTGCGCATGTGCAACTCCGGCACCGAGGCCACCATGTCCGCCATCCGGTTGGCCCGGGGTTTCACGAAACGCGACCTCATCGTGAAGTTCGACGGCTGTTACCACGGCCATAGCGACTCGCTGTTAGTCGCGGCAGGGTCCGGTGCGCTTACTCATGGCGAGCCTGATTCCGCCGGAGTGCCGAAGGCTTTTGCGGAAAAAACCCTCGTGCTTCCCTACAATGATCCCAACGCGCTTGAAGAGTTGTTCGCGGCTCGGGGCGGGGAGATCGCCGCCATCATCGTGGAGTCTTATCCGGCGAACGCGGGTCTCGTTTTTCCGAAACCCGGCTATCTCGACCTGCTGTCGTCGATCACCAAAAAACACGGCGCGCTTCTCATCTTCGACGAGGTCATGACCGGCTTCCGTCTAGGCAAGGCCGGCGTGCAGGGCATCGAAAATCTAACACCCGACCTCAGTTGTTTCGGCAAGGTCATTGGCGGCGGACTTCCCGTTGGCGCTTTCGGCGGCCGAGCGGACGTGATGGACATGCTCGCGCCGGTGGGCCCGGTCTATCAGGCGGGCACGCTATCCGGCAATCCGCTGGCGATGGCCGCCGGCCTCGCGCAACTGAGGGAACTCGCCAAACCGTCCGGCTTTCCACGCCTCGAACAACTCGGCGCGCATTTCGAAAAAGGCCTGCGCGCGCTTCTAACCGAAAAGGGCATGCCGCACCGGCTCAACCGCACCGGTTCGATGTTCTGCCTGTTCTTCACCGACCGCGAGATAGTCAACGTGTCCGACGTGATGAAACAGGACCTCGAATTCTTCAGGAAATTCTTCTGGGGCTGCCTGGACAAGGGCGTCTATCTTGCGCCCAGCCCGTATGAGACGGGATTTATCTCGCTCGCCCACACCGAGGCGGATCTCGATGACACGCTGACCGTCTTCAGCGAGGTGCTGGCGGGGATTTGAGCTCTAACAACTCTCAGGAAAGCACCCCACCACGCGGCGGCAAGTCGCGCCAAACCATGCGACACCATCTCTTTTTCCGACAGGCACTCATGGGAATGCTGTTAGTGTTTCAATCCCGTGGCGGCGAACCGATCCCGACCGCGGCGGCCGCAGCCCTGCCATGGCCGCAACCCGGCAGGGTTCTGCGGCTCTGGCCCGGTGATGCGCCCGGACTGGTGGCACCAGCCAAAGCCGAGGAGATCGTCGATGGCCGCATTCGCAACATCTCCGTGCCTGAGTTGTGGGTTTTCCTCCCCAAGCGCGCGGACCAGAAGCGGGCCGCGCTCGTCATTTGCCCCGGCGGCGGTTACGGCCACCTTGCCATGGGCAAACATGTGGGAAATGTCGTCAAACTCCTCAATGACCAGGGCGTGGTGGTTTGTGGCCTCAAATACCGAACCAAATATGGCACCAATCCAGTCGCCGCCGATGCCGTCGCCGACTGCGCCCGGGCGGTGCGCCTCATCCGCCAGCAAGCTGACGTGTTGGGTATCGATCCCGGACGCATCGGTGTGCAAGGTTATTCCGCCGGCGGCAATATAGGTCTCAATCTGTTAGGGTGTTTTGACACCGGTGATGCGCGGGCCGCCGACCCGGTGCAGCGCTTCTCCAGTCGTCCCGATTTCATGGCGTTGATGTGCCCGTGGCCGAACGGCCAGCCCATCGCCAAATATCCGGTGAACAAGAATCCCCCTCCGGTGTTCATCGCATCGGCCGAAGATGACAAAACCGCGCCCACCGCGTTCGCACTGGAGATCGCCGAGGCGCTGAGAAAACAAGGGGGCGAAGTCCAGATGTTTCTTGTTCCGAGTGGTGGGCACTCCGCCTTCCATTACGGTGAGGGCGACGGGCCCGGCACGAAATGGCCCGAGGCATTCAAAACGATGCTGGAACGCCACTAATGCCAGTGCGTCGCCGCCAATGGTGCTTCCGTGAGTATGCCAATTGCTTGATCACGTGGGTGCATTTGCCATGGATGACCGAATCGGTTACCTGGTGGGAATCTTGAGCACATAAGGCCACATGTCTTCCGTCACCGTGACGATCGTTTTCGGCAACAATGTCTTGCGGTTGCCACCGCTCAGTTCTTGGTGATACACGCTCACCTCGATTTTTTCGCCCCAATTCGCCACCGGATGGAACCACATGTCTGTGTTGGAGATCGTGGTCAATCGACTGGGGGCCTTTGTTTCGACTTCGATGGACAATTCATTCCAGAAATCGTGACCGAACGGATAATTCTCCGGGACCTGATTCATCACCAGAATCCCCATCTTGCGAGGCACCTTGATCGTCAGCGGTGTGCTCTCACCCGGCTTCGGGTTCATCTCCAGCTTGAGATCGTATGGCTTCGTGCGGAACCGATCACTTGCCTCGACAGTGAGGGTGAACGGTCCCGTCGGCAGCCACATCTCGAACGAACCGTCCTGCCCCGTCCTCGCATCCATGCCGATATTTCCCCAGCATCCTGAAGATTTCCCCGTCCATCCCTGACCGATGTCGGACTCCTGCTCATAGCCGAGATCAAGGGTGATGACAGGAGGCTTGCCCGACACCTCATCCACCACCCGGCCTTTGCGCAACTCATCCGAATAGGTGGGAATCATCAGGCCCGTGACGTCAGCGATTTGCGGAAGATTTTCAGGACTCGAAAATTTCGGCGGGTGCACATGGTGTGGCGTCTCCCATGTGACTTCGAAACTGCGCTGTTGATAGCTGGGCACATCCTCGAACGAGAAGCTTCCGTCCTTTCCGACCGTCACGGAATTCTTCCCGTGGAGGCCCAACCGAGGTGCAACCAGCCTCACCACCGCCGCTTCCCGTGGCTTGCCAGTATGTCCGTCGACAATCGTTCCCGACACCCGCCCTAACGGATAGACCACAAGTTCGATCGGGTCTTCGTGCGCCGTTGATGGATCACCACCTGGTTTTTTGAGGAGAGATGAATCGCCGCGGTAGGACGCCGTGACGTAACCCACGAATCCCTTTTGTGCCACCTTCGCCTCGCCCAGCAGGTGTGCACCTGCGTCCCGGTCGAATCCATCGAAAGTCGCGCCCCGCAGTTTGAAGCTGCCTTTTTCATCCGTCTTCGCATGGAACCCGGGGATGCCTTCCAACAACACCGGTTGATAGATGGCGACGTAGCTGTGGATGCCGAAATCCGCCACACTCACGTTGCCGTCCGCCACTGCTTGTCCCTCGTTCGTCACCATCCGTCCGTTGACATCGAACGCCGGCACCAGCTTGACCGTTTCCGGACTTTTGAAAGAGTTGTGCAATGCCAGAGCCGCGCCCGGCGCATCGATCACCAGCAACCGGTCTCTGTAAGAATGCTTCGATTCAAGGTCTTTCAGATCCACCTCTCCCCGCGAATTCACGTCCAAAGTATTCATAACCAACTTTTCCGGCTCCTCGTTGCGGGTGTTCGTCAACTCGCGCAACTCCACCCTGGCTTTGGTCGCCGGCGAACCATCCGGCATCAGAATCGTCAGACTTTCGGCCCGGGCACCGCACGTCATCGCCAGCACGAGCATTCCGAGAACAGGAGACTTCATTCGTTGCCAGGCATTCATCGCGGTGGTGAGCTTCAGGTGATTTTCAGGCATCGGGCGCAGCATGGCACAGATGCACCGGCAGATGTGTAAATTGAGCGTAAAAGATGTGCTTCGGAGCAAGCGGATGCGTTTGGCCTGATCGCGGGCGTCCATCGGTTCGAACGGGCCTTCACCGGCACCCGCGTTCTTGAACAAGGGTTGGTAGCATGACCATTTTCCCGGGCTGACGGCAGGCATGGAGTCCGCGTGACGGCGGTGGGTCGGCAGAAGGTTTTCGCGGAGCGTGCGGCCATGGGTGATGGCGAAATGGCAACGATCAGGATTCGTTTCGTGATCACGGATTTGGGTTTCCACGTGGGTTCATCGATCGGGCGGAACCGAACCTAATCCGCCTGCAAGGGGTGCCAACTCCTTTCTCTCCAGCATCGCTTCCCATGATGGCGCGTCACCGGCGTCCCGCCGCCGCCAAAAGAAATCTTGGCAGAGCCGGACGGAAATCTATGCTCGCTGTGAATGAATTATTAATAGGAATGTGTGAGTTTAACGAACCCCCCGAGTCCTGTGCAGCATGCTTGCGTTGCGTGTTTCATGATCTTCGTATCGCCTTTTCATTTCCAACTCCTCCGGTCCGGCTACCCGCCGATCCAGGATCGGCGCGTCACCAGCAAATTTCTAGCAGCCAGCCAGCATGAAAGACGGGCAGACGGGAAAATCTCGGAAGGCAGGACGGAACGCTGACGGGGCGAATGGAGGGCCTCCGCGAGCTGTGGTTCCAGACACCCCGGACATGGCTGCTCGCATGTCGCAACACGGCGAGGATGAATTCCGTCTGGCGGTGGATGGCGCCCAGTTGGGCACCTGGACGGCGGATCTGGAACGGGGAGTATTTGATGGCTCGGCGAGGGCCCGGGCCTTGCACGGAGTGCCCGGTGAGGGAATGCTTACGACGGCCGACGCAATCGCTAGCGTTCATCCGGATCACCGTGCGGACCTGGCGGCCGCGCTTGATTTGACGATGCGGACGGGTGCACCTTTTCACCTCGTTTACCGGACGGCCGCATCCGAAGGCAAACTATGGATTTTGTCCGAAGCGCGGTTGGTGGATCACCAAGGCACCCGGCGCGTGCACGGCATCGTGCGCGATATCACGTCGGAAAAGCTTGCCGAACTGGCGTTGCAGGAGGCGCGCGATTTATTAGAGCAGCGGGTGGCCGAACGCACAGCCGAGCTGGAGGCGGCGAACTCGGCCCTGCGCGAGCAATCCATGCGCCTGCAGTGGGCCCTGGATGCATCCCAGGCGGGAACCTCCAGTTGGGACCCACGCCGAAGCCCGTATTACGAGTGGGACGCCCGTGAGCGGGCTTTGTTCGGCTTCTCTGCGGAAGAACCGATCACTGTGGAAGCAATTATGGACCGGGTGCATCCGGGGGACCATGCTGCCATCTATCAGCAGATGGAACAGGAGATTCCGCCTGGCGGCCACCTCGAATGGAATCATGAGTTCCGGATCAACCACCCGACTCTCGGCGTGCGCTGGATTGTCGGCCGCGGGAAACTGATGAAGGACGCGGATGATCAAAGCGTTTCGGTGGCAGGCATCAACTTCGACGTGACCGAGCGCAAGCTGGCCGAGAGGACGCTGGCACGGAAGCAGGCGCAGTTGCAGGCCATTTTGGATCACGCGCCCGCCCTCATTTCCATCAAGGATCTGGAGGGGAATGTGATACTGGCCAATCGCAATTTCGCGATTCTGGACGCGCCGCCATTGCATGAGTTTGTGGGTAGGAACGTATTCGACCTCTTCCCTGAAGACATCGCGCGAAATCTGTGGAACAACGATCTCGCCGCACTCAAGGCCGGTGGTCCGGTCCAGTCCGAAGAAGCCGTCAAACACAAGGATGGCGATTGGCACACTTATCTGACTGTGAAGTTTCCGATGTTTGCCGAA
>CANBTO010000022.1 GCA_947372405.1 Verrucomicrobiaceae bacterium | reverse complement strand
CGAACACCGGGCCCAGCTTATGAACTACCTCAAGGCCACAGGGCTTCAACTAGGCCTTCTTGTCAACTTCGGGCACTATCCAGGCTTGCAGTGGGAACGCATCGTTCTCAGCGGCAACTCGCCAGATCATCTGGAATAATTTTTCAACTGCGAAGCACGCGAAACATCGCGAAGGTTTTTAAAATAATGCATTCCTCCTTTTTGGCGTGCTTGGCGTGGTTCGCGGTTCAACATCCCAATCTTAATGAGAGTCGCCATACTCGCTGAATTCCCGCTTTCCGCGCTGTCTGGAGGGGCGATGGGGCGTGGCGGCGGGCAAGGCTGCACCTGGCTCCCACAGTTGGCACTGGCGTTTCAGCAGCATCACGAATTGGAAATCCACTGGGTGGTGTTGGACCGTACGATCCGTCGCACTGTCGTATTTCAAGCGCTTGGCCAGTGGTTTCATCGGGTGCCAGCCGTGAAATTCTCCATCGACCTGGCACTCAACTATCTACCCGCCCGTTTCATTCTGAGGCGCGAGGTGCGCCGCATCCAACCTGATGTGGTCCATGCATGGGGTGCTGAATTGATCTATCCGGCTGCACTGCGGGATTTCAAAGGCCCCACGATCTTTTCCATGCAGGGTTCACTGACCGAATACCAGCGGATCGGCGGACTGCCGGACAACTGGATATGGCGAAAAATGGTGGCCTCCGAGCCCGGATATGTGAATACGGCTACCATCGTCACCGCCGAATCCCCTTGGGCCGCCGAACGTGTGCGCGAGCTCAAACCTGATGTGGACTGCAGGATCGTGGACTATGGTGTGCATCCGAGTTTTACGGAAATCTGCTGGACTCCGGATCCTGATCATCCCTATGCGCTTTACGTGGGAGGTGGTGGCTACCGAAAGGGAACCGACGTGTTGTTGGAGAGCCTTGAACTGATCAAGGATAGGAACTGGGATTTGAAATTTGCCGGGGACTCCGGACTGGCCGCCGAAGTTCAGGCCGCGGACCTGCCGCGCACCGAGTATCTCGGCATGTTGAAATGGACCGAGCTTCTGGAAGCAATGTCCAAGGCATGGTGTGTTGTGGTTCCCACCCGCTGCGACACAGGGCCTACCGTTGTCAAGGAGGCCCGGGCCGTGGGCCTTCCCGTCATCGGAACAATACATGGCGGTCTGCGGGACTACATCCGCCATGGTGAAACCGGATGGATCGTGAATCCGCTGAACGCCACGCGACTCTCCGAAGCCATGGAACAAACCATGTCCTCGCGAGACAATGTATTGAAATTGGGCGGCGCTCATCTTGAAGAGGATCGCGCCCGCTTCTCATCCGCCCGAACCGCGGAAAACTTTTCCGCAATCTATCAGGAACTCGCAAGCACGAGGCGTAACCTATCCCCCGACGTCCCCGCATGTTGAAAAGCGCCCTTTTGCGGCTCGCTCGGACGACGGAAAGGATTTGCTCCAGACTACCGAGTGTCGCCCGATTTCGTCCGCTGCGTGGCTGGTTTCACGCGATCGAAAGACTGGACCGGGGAGAGTTGACCGGGGCGGCTCTATCAAGAGAGCAGGCACGCGGACCGGCACCTGCTGGATCCGTAACGGTAAGATCCGGATTGAACCAACATGATTTTCAACCATGGCCCGTATTTTGGGTGCGTAGCGACGACGCAAGGTTGGTAGGAAGAATGCTACACTGGCGCGACGGGAATGACAGAGCGTGCAGCGAGGGCGTATTTCACCTCCATGAAAGACGTAGGCTCGGTGAAGATGTTATCCACGCTCAGATTCTTGTTTCGGAGCCGAAGGTTCTGGCAGGAGCCTGGACTTCCATCGTCTCCAATTGGGGAGACGGCTTGAATTATTATCATTGGATGACCGACAGCCTTACCCGCCTGATGGTGCGGGAACATCTGCCGGAAACCACCCGCATCCTCATTCCGCGAAGCGGGTTCAGTTTCATCCGGGAATCCCTTGAAATGTTAGGCCTTCACGACCTGGCCACTGCCGTGGATCATTCGTGCATCCAGCCGGATCGCTATTACTTCTGCTCTCCCACAGCCATGACCGGGACGTGGAACCCGTTGGGATTCGACTGGCTGAGAAAAAAGTTCTCGTCGTTCCTTCAGCCCGCGGGTGACGGCCAACCGGTGTTTCTAACCCGCCGCAAGAGCACTCGTGTTCCTGAAAACATCGAGGCCATCGAAGACAAGTTCCGTTTGCACGGATTTCGGATTGTGGATTGCGGCTCGCTCACCTTGAAGGATCAGATGGCCGTCACGTCTTCCGCACCTGCAATCGCGGGCCTGCATGGCGCGGCGATGACCAACCTGCTGTGGTCACGCCCCGGCACACCTGTTCTCGAATTGTTCCAGTCCAGTTATCTGAACGCCTGCTACGAACAAATCGCCTTCCAGGGACGGCTGGATTACGAATACGCGATTCTCGACGATCCCGATTCCGCGGACACCGTGGCGAGGTGGATCGCTGGTTGCAAAGTCTCCCATTCCGCATGAACTCCAACATCCACATCGCACACGTGGTGAATGTCTACGGTTGCCCGGGAGGCTCAGAGGGTCACCGTGTCCAAGCGATCACGTTGGAGTCGATGAAACGCGCTAGGGAGATGGCCGGAACCGACGTGGCCGTTGAGTTCATATCCGCACAGTTTGCCGAAGATCGCGGCGCGGTGCCCCCTTTTGTCACGGCGACGCCGGACCTCGATCGATCCATCCAGAACGAAATAGCCTGCACTGACAAAAGGAAGCTGCCATTCATTCACGACATCCTGAGCCGCGCGGAACAAGCCACCGACGCGGAGTTCCTGTTGTACTCCAACATGGACATCGCACTTTATCCCGGGTTCTATCGGTTTCTTGCATCCACCGTGCGAGAAGGCGTGGATGCTCTGGCCGTAAACCGCACCCAGATTCCGCGCATGGTGCGCGGACGCGACATTCTGACGGATGCGTCGCTGGATGAAATTGTCCGCGTCGGCGACCGCAGGCCGCACCATGGCATCGACTGCGTGATGTTCCGTCGCGACAAATTCAAACTCTGGCCGGCCCCTAACATCTGCATTGGCTACCCGCCGGTGGGTCAATATCTGATGGAGAATGCGGAGTTTCACGCACAACGTTTCGTCTGGATTGTGGACGATGTCCGCACTTTCCACATCGGTGTGGACGATTCGCGCAACTCGCCATGGAAAAAACTCGTCGGAAACGAAATCTGGAACTTCAACCACGCCGAATTCGACGCGTGCCGCCTGTACCGACAAAGCGCCTGGGAGCGCCATGGCCACACCACCACTCGCTGGCGGATGCGCCGTGCCCGCTGGCTACTGCGCTCCTGGCTCAAGCCGCCCAAACCCTACTGACTTTCCCCGCATCCAACCACACACACCTTCTTCATGTCCTGGAAATTCGACTATTTGATCGTTGGAGCCGGTTTTGCCGGCATTACAGCCGCCGAGAGGCTTTGCACTCGACACGGGAAAAAATGCCTGGTTGTCGAAAAGAGAACCCACCTTGGCGGCAATGCCTATGACAGCTATGATGATCATGGCGTGTTGATCCACACCTACGGCCCGCATTATTTCAGGACCAACTCGGCTAGAATCCGTGAATACCTTTCACAGTTCACCGAATGGCATCCGGCTGCCTATCAGATTCTCTCTCACACTGAAGGTCGCTATTGGAACTTTCCTATCAACCTCAACACCTTCGAACAATTCCTTGGCAGGCCGTCAACCAGTGAGGAAATGCAAGACTGGCTGGAGGCCCACAAGGTGCCGATTGAAAATCCTGCCAACTCCGAAGAGGTCATCGTCTCGCAAGTCGGCTGGGAACTTTATGAAAAGTTCTTCAAGGGCTACACCATCAAGCAATGGAAGCGCCATCCGAGGGATCTCGATGCCAGCGTCTGCGGGAGAATCCCGATCCGCACCAACCGGGATGACCGATACTTGCAGGAGGAATTCCAGGCATTGCCAAAGGCCGGATACACTCGCATGTTCGAGCGCATGGTCGCAGCTTGTGGAGACCGCATATCGATCCTGCTCAACACCGACTACCGAACCGTGCTTCCGCAGGTCGATTATCGTCACATGATTTACACAGGCCCCATCGACCAATTCTATGATTGCAGGTTCGGCAGCCTGCCATACCGGTCGCTGCGCTTCGAATATGAATCGTTCACACCTGAACAACTTGAGGAGCGCGAACCGGTGTCAGGCAAGCCAGGCTTCTGGCAGCCCGCCCTTCAAGTCAACTATCCGAATGATCGTGAATACACACGAATCGTCGAAGTCAAGCACGCCACCGGACAACTCTGCGCCAACAGCACCATTGTTCGTGAGTATCCCGAAGACTACGGCCAGGACAAGGAGCCATACTATCCGATCCCCGCTCCGGACGCCGCCGCACTTTACCGGAAATACAAGGATCTTGCGGACGCCGAAGCCGGTGTTTCGTTTATCGGACGACTCGCCACCTACCGCTACTACAACATGGACCAAGTCGTCGGTATGGCGCTTGCCGAAGTGGACAGATTACACCCCAAGGCGGATTGAACTACGGCACGTTGACGACATGAGCTACAAGAATCATCAGGACAACATCTACTTCTACTACGATTTGTCAAAGTGGAAGCCGGACCCGAAAGCCATCTACGGTTTCCATTTGGACAGTGTGTTGTCGAAACTCGCTGCCATCCTCGGAGATGAATACCACCGTTTCCGTTTTCTCGTTTACGAGCACAAGATGCACCTGCCCTTTCCGGAGTTTGGAATGTCCGGGAATGACGTGATCCTCATCATGCTTTCCGACGAGCACAGCACGGTTCCGCTTGAACTTTGCGACCGCTTCTTCGCCATCATCAAGGCCTATTACCCGCTGGAGGAAAATGTGAACAACATACTCGCCTTTCCGATCGGCTACTCGAATTCCGCCTCACTGACAGGGTTCATCCCATTTAATGAGCGGAAATTCGACACCTCTTACGCAGGAAATTTCCTTGGCAACCGTCTGGATTTCTATCGTCAGTTCACGCTCTGGCGCTACTTGCCGCCTTTCCCGATCATGAGCCAGCGATTCAGGAAGCTATACTTCAATTTTCTCACCAAACTCAGACTCTATCGCCCGAAACTATTTCTGAACCATTTTGGAAAGGATCTCTGCTTTTGGTCAGGCGGTTTCGCAAAAGGGCTTTCACGCGACGAATATGCAGACATTATCAGCAACACCCGGATCGCACTCTGCCCCATGGGATTTATCAGCACCGAGTGCTTCCGTCTGATGGAAACCATGCGACTCGGTTGCGTGATCATCTCCGACGAACTGCCACCCAGTCGATGGTACAAAGACAGCCCGATCATCGTCGAGCGCGACTGGCTGAATATCGCAAAGGTCGTGCATTGTCTGATAAACGATCCGGACAGGCTGGAAGACCTCCACCGCAAGACTATCGACTGGTGGAAGAACGTTTGTAGCGATGACGCGGTTGCAGCCTACCTGGCCGCGGAGTTGCGCAGAATCGCAGGGGATGCATCCCATCAAGCGCATTTGTAAAGCGGGAAGGATTAAATCAATGATCGATCAAATCATCGTCGCCTTTTACAAGTTCTGGCACGGATCACTGGGCATGAGGGGTGCCGGTCGCCTGCTTACCGGCGCTGCCCGACGAAACAGCGGTCTGCACTCATATCAAATGTGCCTCCCGGAGGGACACTTCCTGGAACTCGACTTCCGCGATGTCTCCGCAATGTACTGGCTAAACCACACACTGGGTGACTCCTTCGAGGAAAACGGACTGATTACCGCGATGCGCTCGTTTCTAAACGAAGATAGCGTGGTATGGGACGTCGGTGCGAACTCGGGACTACTCTCTTATCACATAGCGAAGGAACTTCCTTTCTCCGAACTTCACCTTTTTGAGCCGAATCCACGAATGAACGTGCTTGCGGCTCAGGTTGTTTCAGTCTTTCCAAAGGCCAGACTGCATCCTTTCGGTCTCAGCAGCCGCGACGGAGAATTCACACTTACCATACCCGAGGGCCACACAACCATGGCCACGCTGGAACCCGACGCCACCCAAAGGTCCGGCAGCAAATGCACGATTACTTGCCGGACTGGAGATGATTTAGTCAGTCATACGGGCTTCAAACCACCAACAGTCATCAAAATCGACACAGAGGGCCACGAACCAGCCGTAATCGCTGGACTCGCCATCACCATAGCCAAGCACCGCCCGGTCATTTTCTGCGAACATATCAGCTTAGACATTAACCAAGTCCTTGCGATGCTTCCGGTTGGCTACCGGCTTTTTACCGTGTGCGACCGGGATGGCAGTTTGAGCGAAGGTGCCAGTGAGAACCTTGGACATAACTCCGCATTGATTCCACAAGACAAATTGGACCCATAGAATTCATGCCAAATTGGCCTTTTGTGGTTCTCTTTTCTCTGGTGGCATTTCTTTCATACACAGTCGCAAACTCTGAAAAACATTCGCAAGCATCAACAACCTGATAAAATGAAGATATTCGATGATTTTCGGGAAAAGTCCGTATTCGCCCGACTGATCAGCGGCAGGCTCCGTTTCCCTCGCAAAAGGTTTCCGGCCAGCGGCTCACCCGCGCTGGACACTCTGCTCCACGACAGGTTCGACATGCGCTGGCTGGACAACACCGCCGCATATCACATGGATCGCCGCCTTTTCACCTATCTGAAAGATGAATACGGGGACAGAATTCCCCATGGCATTTTTAAGGGTATGCGCTTCGATCCCAACGACAAGGCCTTTCTCACCGCAATGAGATTCGGAACTTATGAACCACAGATGATGCATTTGCTGCGAAAGTGCCTCTCAAGACCCTACAACAACGTGACTAACGTCGGATGCGCAGAAGGCTATTATGCCGTCGGCTGTTCGATGCTTTTTCAAAAGCCCGAGATCCTTGCATTGGATTATGTTTCAAGTCTGCTGGACCAAACCATGCGGCTTGCGAAGCTCAACGGAGTTGAGAATAGAATCACGACCGGAGGGAAATTCGATTTTGAAAGCCCTGCGTCCGATCAAGTGAGGAATTCGCTGATGATTATCGACATTGAGGGCGGAGAATCGGAATTGTTGAAAAACCCGGATGCGTATCAAGATACGGACATGATCATTGAAATTCACGAAGGTTTCTACCCTGAAATTTGTTCTTCCCTTGAGAAGACCTTCGGCAATTCACACGAAGTGGAGATTCTCAACCTTGCCGACATCAACCATCCCGGGGATCCGCTTCCCGACATGTCTGCGTTCTGCGCACTCGAAACGGCAATGCTCTTGTTTTGCAACCGGGGTGTGGAAAACAAATGGGGGCTTTTCAAATCCAAGTCCCTGGGTAGTAAGGAAGCTCAACCAGCCGGGCCGGGGTATTAGGGGAAACCTGGTTCCCCGCCTTACAGCATCAGATCACATCAACGCGGATGTTGTTCAACTCCTGGCAGTTTCTGATTCTCCTCACTGCGGCCTTCGCGCTCTACTATGCGCCATGGTCGCGCGGTCGCCACGGTAAGGCCTTGCAAGTCACTCTGGCGCTGGCGGCAAGCGTGGTCTTTTACGGCTGGGAGGATCCACGATTGATCGCCTTGCTGGCGGTTTCCTGTGTGGGCAACAGCCTTGCGACCGGCCGCATCATCATGTACAAGGTGGCGGGCGACGACTCCATGGTCAAACAGTGGACCCGCCGTGCGGTGGCGATGAATCTCGTGCTGCTCGGGATTTTCAAGTATCTGCCATTCCTTGCAGGCCTCGTCCCATTCATGCCGCCTGCATGGCTGGCTCTGCTGAAGAGCATACCTCTCCCGATCGGCATTTCATTCTACACCTTCCACGGCATCAGCATGATTGTGGATGTGGCCCGCGGCGAGGTGACTCGCGAGGGAGACGCGCTGGTTTCGCACGGCGCCCGCTTCGCCAAGGGCGTACGGGACATCGGTTTCTACCTGATGTTCTTTCCGCAACTGGTCGCCGGTCCGATTGTCAAGGCCCGGGACTTCTGGCCTCAGATCGGCGCAAAGAGGATTGAAGACATTCCATGGAAGCAGGTGATCCGGACTATCATCACCGGTTACTTCCTGAAGATTTTCGTGGCCGACAACCTTGCAGAGCAAACCGCCCGGCTGACACAAAATCCCGACAACCTGGTACATTCGGGTCCTGGCGACTTGTTGCCGCTCTTGTATGGTTACAGCCTGCAGATCTTCGCCGACTTTGCGGGTTACTCGCTCATCGCCATCGGGCTGGCGGCGATGTTCGGCTACCGCTTTCCGATCAACTTCAACTTCCCCTACCTGTCCACCAGCATCACCGGGTTCTGGAAACGGTGGCACATGTCCCTTTCCGGCTGGCTGAGGGATTATTTATATATTCCGTTAGGTGGCAACCGCAAGGGACCGGCACGCACCTATGTCAATCTCTTCCTCGTCATGTTTCTCGGCGGCCTCTGGCACGGTGCCGAGTGGAAATTCGCTTTGTGGGGCAGTCTTCACGGCCTGTTTCTTGCGATCGAACGTCTTGGTGCCGGAAAAACGGACCCGGGTTCCGATTCCGCGCACCGCACTCCGCACCACGCACTCTCGCTGGTCCGCTGGTTTGTCACTTTCCACCTTGTCACACTACTTTGGCTCACTTTCCTGATGCCGGATATGGCCAGCATCGCAGCTTTCTTCAAGGGAGTCTTCAGTTGTAGGTCGGGGTTCAGCGGCCCTCCCCTTTTCTCCCTCGTATTTTATGGCAGCGCCGTATGCCTCTACCACGTTTGGGGCTGGGTCAAGGAACACCGCGGGAACCTGGCCACGCAACTGTCCCGTTCTCCTCTGGAACCCATTCTCCATGGACTCATGATTTTCCTCATTCTCACCAATCCCGGAGCTCCCCGGGGATTCATTTATTTTCAATTCTGAACCGGATAGGGCGGACCCGCCGTGGTCCGCCGCGACTTCACTCTTGAACCGCCATCCGGCGAAATATTCGGACGACCACGGCGAGTCGTCCCTACCTTGTAACCTGTTCCGCCCATGGTTCGTTATTCGCTGATCCTTGGATTGACGCTTTCCGCCTGCTTCGCATTGCAGTCACTCGCACTGCGCGCTGTCGGCGGACGCACGGCCAAGAGCGAATCGAATTTCTTCTCATCCATCGGAAGAATCCAGGCGGCTGCCCGAGGCAGATCCGATGTCATGTTTCTGGGATCCTCCATCACCGGGCGCCTGCCTGACCGAGCACAAGGATTCGAAGGCACTGCGAATATGGGTTGTGACGGCGGAAGCGCGATTGACGCATTGAGGGCAATGGATGAAGGAATCCTACCGTCCGCGCCACTGCTGGTGATCGAGGCGAACACACTGCAGCTTGCCTTGAGTGAGAAGCCCACCGAGATCGGCATGGCGATGAAACGCCCGTGGTTCAAGGTTGGAATCGAAGTGCCCGCCATCTCCGCCTATGCCCGCCCCGCGGCGTTCTTTTACAGCAAATTGTTAGCGGGGAAAATCGGCGGCTATGCAGGGACAAGCGGACATGACGATCTCGACGTTCAGAGCCGCCCTGCGCCGGTCACAAGCCATCCCTCCAGACCTCTTTCCAAACGGGAGCTTGCTCTGATCGACCAAGTTTCAGGCATGCTTGAAAGACTGCGCCGGAAGGGAACTGAAGCAGTAGTCGTGTGGCTCCCTCCCGCGCGTAAGGACGGGGGGGATGCACCGGAATGGATTCTCGAACTGGCCCGCCGCTCATCCATCCCATACTGGGACCTGGGCCAGCAGGCCGCTCGAGACTCGGTGATCCTCACCGATGGAGTCCACATGGACGCACCCAGTGCCGCGCGGACCATGCGCACGCTGCTGGCGGCACTTTCCCGTTAGACCGGCTGCGGAGTTCACCGCAGCCTGCATTTCATGAAGATTCTCATTTCGGCCTACGCATGCGATCCATACGGTGGATCCGAGCCCGGTGTCGGATGGACGGCGGTCTGCCGGATCGCCCGCCATCACGACGTCTTCGTACTCGCGGACATCCACAACAAACCCGGCTGGGATAAAGGAGAGGCCGAGGGCATCATTCCTTCCAACGTGAAGGTCCGCTTCCTGCGGGACCGGAGCGCGTGCAGTTCCAACCGTTTCATCGCCCATATCCAAAGTTGGTTGAACTACGCATCGTTCAACCGCCATGTGCTTGAAGCCGCGCTGATCTGGCACGGGGAGGAATGTTTCGACTTGTGTCATCAGGTGACTATCGCCTCGTGGCGCATGCCATCGCCTCTGTGGCGCCTTCCGATTCCCTTTGTCTGGGGCCCCGTGGGCGGTGCAGGCTACATCCCGCCTGGATTCCGCAGCATGCTCAGCCCCTCGGCGCGACTATTTGAATTCGCACGGGACATCCAAAGTTCGATCGCAAGTCGCTCGCGGTCGTTTCGCGAATGTATCCGGAAGACTTCGGTTGTTTTCGCCGCGAACGAGGAGACAGAGAACTTCCTTCGTCCGTTCAGGGACGGCAAACCACTCGTCAGGCTCCCGATCGCTTCTCTTCCCGCCGATAAAGTCGCGCTCTTCCGACCCGTCCCGCACCAAGTTACGTCCAGCGGGCCTCTCCGACTTTTTGCAGGTGGCAACATGGAAGGACGCAAGGGCGTGAGTATCGCATTGCGTGCGCTTGCTCTGGTTAGAAAAGCCGGCGTTGATTTCCGCTACACCATTGCAGGTGGTGGTCCGGAAATTCCGGCTCTGCAAAGGCTGGTGGTCTCGCTCCAACTCTCCGACATGGTGGTCTTCCACCCGGGATACAGGGGTGACGAATACATAAGCGCGCTTCAGAACAACGACGTCTATTTTCTGCCAAGCTTCCGGGAAAGCACTCCAGTGACCCTGTTGGAAGCATGTCTGGCAGGTTGTTGTCCTGTGGTGGCGGATACCAGCGCTCAGGGCGAGATTGTAAGATTGGCCGGAGGAAAGGCTGTCGCAGTAAACTCAATGGCCAGCCTGGTCGAAGGGTTGGCCGATGCCGTCCTCTGGTGCTCGAAAAACCGGGAATCTCTCCGTGGCATCGCGGCCGAGGCGACATCAATCATTGCAGACTACTTTTCATCCGAGCGATACGAATCGACCGTGGCGCAGGCATATGAGACCGCACTTGCATCCGACGTACCAAAATAACTTCAGGCTTGTCTCTCATCTTGAATAAGGAAACCCAACCCCGCGATTTCTTCTGCAGCTTCGGTGACAGCCGGATGCGCGAAGCTTTGATCCGAATTCGCAATCAGGCATCCGACATGGGCGTTTTCGATGTCATCAGCGTCCATGACGAATCAGGATTGGCCCCTGAATTCCTCAAGACTTACGGCTGCCGGATGGTTCCCGGGTCCCGGGGGTTCGGTTACTGGATTTGGAAACCCCAGATCATCCTGCAGGTGATGGGAGAGATGAGTGACGGCGACCGTCTGCTGTTCACCGATGTAGGCTGCCATCTCAACCCTCATGGAGCCGACCTCCTTCGCCAGTATTTCGATCGCACGGCCGCGTCTCAGAGCGGAATGCTCTTCACCCGCCTGCAGGACTCTTTTCTCGAGAGGCGCTGGACAAAAGGAGATGTTTTCGACGAATTCTCCTGTCGGGACAATCGCAGCGTCACAGACACACCCCAACTCCAGTCCGGCATTCTCTTTTTCGAGAAAAGACCCATCGCGATGAAGTTCCTCCGGGACTGGGCGGATGCCTGTCTGAAAACCCACTTGGTCGACGACTCCCCATCGAAAAGCCCGAACTTCTCCGACTTCAATGCAAACCGCCACGATCAGAGCGTGCTATCCATCCTGGCGAAAATCGCCGGAGCTGACTCCATATCCGTTGAGAATTTCATCACTCAGGAAGACTGGTCGTTGTTGAAAGACCAGCCGGTCTGGATCAAGCGGGACAAGGGTATTCGTCCGGGATTGTTGGTTCGCCTTCTTGGTCCGAAACTTGTCAATCGCCTCATCCTTTTGAGAAGGCGCATTTTCCACCGTTGATTGCCACCATGCTTAAAACCATCAAGCGCCACATCAAGGATATCCTGATATCACTCGGATTCCGTCTGCCGATGCGAACCGATGACCGCAGGGTTTTGGAAACCATCATTTTCCCGTGGATATCCAACGAGCCGGGATTCAAAAAGATGCTGTTCGTAGGTTGCGACTGGTACACCGCTCACTATCACGAACTCTTACCGAATGGTGAGGTCTGGACCATGGACTACGATCCTGCAAAAGCCCGCTATGGCTCCCGCTTTCACAAGATCGGCGCGGCACAGGACGTGGCAGATCTTTATCCGACCGGGACATTCGATGTGATCATCTGCAATGGCGTACTTGGCTGGGGACTGAATGACATCAATGACATCGAAAAGGCATTCGAAGCCATGAATGCCGTTCTCGTTCCGTCCGGATTGTTCGTGCTCGGCTGGAACGACATTACCCGGTGCAGACCTGTGGAACTTGATAGTATCAACAGTCTTAAAATGTTCGATAAATTCGTCTTCCCTCCGCTGGGTGCCGATTGCCACCTCACAGCCACACCCAATCGGCATACCTACTCGTTCTTCAGAAAATCCAACTCAAAAGCCTGAACTCGACGATTGATGAAGGAACAAATACGGCATTTTGTCCGCACATTCCGGCATTGGATCAATCGCGGCAGAAATGAAGCCCCGTTGAATCCCGCTGCGTTTGACAAAGTTCTCTTCGTCGCCCATCCGGATGACGAGTTGCTGTTTTTCTTCAGACCATTGCTGGAAAATCCGGGCTGGCTCGTAGTCTGTCTTACCAACGGTGGCAGCGCAGTGAGGTGCCGCGAATTCCTGTCGCTCATGGCCGAGTTGGGACACCAACGCCAAATCTGGAATCTCAAGGATTGCATGGCTGCCTGCTGGAACGAAACAAAAACGATCTCCAAGGTCGCACGAATCCTTTCGCTGAAAACGGATTGGAAGATGGTAGCCACCCACAATGCCGGAGGCGAGTATGGACACCCCCAGCACCGACAACTGCACCGGATCGTTCGAGAGGCCGCCGGCGGTCAACTGCTCCACGTTCCAACGGACTTCGCGGATCTGTGCTCACCGGCAAACGAGCTTCCCTCCGAGATCCGGGCGAAAAAGCGTGATTTGCTCGAACTATGCTATCCATCCCAGAAACAGTTGATCGAGGCCAACCATGAAAACTGGATGATCTATGAGAGGTTGGTGACAGCCGCATCTGCAAGCGCCCGGAAAACCGAATGATTCCCTTACCATGAAGCTCGCCTACATTGTTTCCATGACGCGCAGCGGCAGTACGGTGCTCAGCGCAATGCTGGACCAGTATCGTGGGGTTGTTTCCCCTCCGGAGTCGTCGTTTCCGCAGATACTCAGCAGCATCACCAAGGAAGAGAGATCCAATCCACGCATGCTTGCCGCACTCTATCACGGTGCGACATTTCCTCCCACGCAAATCAATCTGGATGAAGCTGAAGAGTGCATGCGCGGAAGCGACGAGGAAATCCTCGTGGCTCTCGGCAAGGCAGTGGCTGCAAAACTGGGGCGTGACCCGGCATTGGTCGAGACGGTCGTCTGGAAGTCGCCTAAAACCGTGGGCATGCAAGCCGCTCCGATGGCCACCTCGGGTCGTTTCATCGTGTTGCGCCGCAATCCACACAATGTCTATGAATCGCAGTTCCGCGTTTCGTTCGGGGAGAAGAATCGCAATCCATTGCGCTTTGCCTTGTTGCGCGAAAGTTACGAACTCGCCTTCGCTAAACTGCCGAAAGAACGCCGAATTGACGTGCACTATGACGATATGCCCGGCGTCCTGCCGCAGATTCTGGAATTCATCGGGATCCCTCGGACCGACAAATGGGAAAATCATCAATCCAGTCTCCAGCTCGCATCGGATTCGCTTTCCTACATGTCGGAAGTAACAAGTGAGTTCGTCAACAAAGACGCCCAAAAGAGAGCCAGACTGCAAGGCCTGACCGTCGGAGTACTCGAAGCTTCGATGGCATTGACACGTCCGTTGCGTCCGTTTCTCGGACCCATCCGCAATCATTACGACCACGAATCACTCAAATTGATCCGCGAGCGCGCACTGGAACGTCTGAAGGCCGGAAAGTAGTGATCTCCGCAGCTGATCATCACCATGAACCTTGAATCCGCCGTCCGGAAACTTCGGGGAGACGCACGGACTTTTTCCCTGAAGTTGGCAACGAGTGCGGCAGGAATCGCCGGAAGACGCTGCCTCGATAGACCGCATACATTGCAAAAACTCCGCTCGTTGGCCTCTCTGCCTGACGCGGATGGCAAAGTTCTTATCGACTCTTCCTCATGCGACACCACCATTGATGTTCTTTCGAGTGGCGTGGTCCGTCTGGACGGAAAGGACTGCCTGGACTTCGACTACGGCTCGCGCGGAGCCCTGACAGGATGGACGGGGCCGAGTCTGGAAGTGAATGACGCGGCGGTAATCTGGTCTCATCGATGGATGGGCTACTATCATTGGATGATCGACATCGCGCCCAAGATCGCCGCGATTCAGGCGCGACCGGGGAACGAGACACTCGTTTGGATGCTTCCCCGTTCCAACCACAGCTACGAAAGGGAAACGCTCGAACTCCTCCAAATCGACGAATCCAAAGTGATCGACACCACCGGATTCAAAAACGTCAGGATCCGACGGGCTCACATGGTGATGCTGCCAGGATGGTTCGAGATTCAAAAGTCGGCCGCTCTCCTGCGGGAACGGCTACTTCCACATGCAGGACCGGCCGTGGGAGAGAGAATCTACCTGAAACGCAAGGGCCGCAGGATTTGTCGTAACGAGGATGAGGTGGTGCGTCATCTTTCGAAGAAAGGATTCGTCATGATCGAGGATGTCCCGCGGACCGTCATCGAGCAGATCGGTCTCTTCAGCGGCGCGCGGGTCATTGTCGCGCCACACGGCGCCGCGCTCTCCAACCTGCTATGGTGCTCAGGCGAATGCACTGTGATCGAGTGTTTCGCCGAAGGCTATTGTCCGCCCTACTACAAGAATCTTGCCGCGTTCACCGGCATGCGTTACGCTTCGATCGGTCAAACCGATGACTCGCATTGGACCGGCGTGGCGGGTGACATCCACATTGACCTCCGGAAACTCGACGCATGCATGGAAACACTGGGCATCTCATGACTTCCTGCCCATGAAATTCTCCATCATCACCCCCAGTTTCAATCAGGGGCGGTTTATTGAAGGATGCATCAGAAGCGTCCTCGCACAGGAAACTGTGGAAACCGAACACATAGTAGCCGATGCCGGATCCAGTGACGAGACGCTGGACGTGCTTGCACGCCATCCGCACCTCAAGTGGAAAAGCGAGCCCGACGGAGGCATGAGCGACGGCATCAACAAAGGTTTTCGGCAGGCGACCGGTGACTGGGTGATGTGGCTCAACTGCGACGACTACCTGCTGCCAGGCACTCTGGCCAAGGTTGCGGACTTCATCAAACTCCATCCCGAAATGGATGTGGTCCATGGAGACTGCATTTATGTGGATGAGGAGAAAAAACCGATCCGCCGCAAGTTCGACACTCCGGTGGACGAGTGGGATTTCCTTTTCGTCGGCTGTTGCATCCCTTCCACATCAACTTTCTATAGTAAAAAGATCGTCGATTCCGGCCACCTGCTGGACACGGCGTACCGCAATTGCATGGACTGGGAATATTATCTCCGGCTGCAACGACTGGGATACCGTTTCGGTTATGTCCCGGAAGCCATCGCCTGTTTCCGCTGGTATGAGGAAAGCACCACCCGGAAAAACTGGCAGCGCATGATCGAGGAAGGCCTAAGGGCCCAGCGGACGCATGTCGAGGAACGGGGACTGCCATCGTTCATGAAGAGCGCGGTTTTCCTGAAACTCATGCGCAGGGTCTTCCAAGTGCGCCGTGTCGCCAAACGACTGGCGGTTCACGGCAGGGCGACCTGAACATTTTTTTAGGTGCCGGCGTCCAGGCCGGGAAAACCATAGCCGCTTTGATGACACTCTCTCCGATGAATGGACCCAAGCCCGAACTGATGGTCGTGATGCCGGTTTACAATGAAGAGGAATCCATCCGCATGGTCGTCCGCGACTGGTTCTGCGAACTGGAGAAACGCACCCCGGACTTCGTGATGCTGGTGATCGATGACGGATCCCAGGACGGCACGCGCGCCATCCTCGCCGGTCTGGAGGACGAGCTGGGCCCCAGACTCGAAGTGCTCAGCCGGGAGAACCGCGGCCACGGCCAGTCCTGTCTCCAAGGTTACCGGATCGCGCTGGAGCGCGGGATACCTTTTGCTTTCCAGATCGACTCCGACGGCCAATGCGATCCGGCCTATTTCAAAGCCTTCTGGGAAAGCAGAGAGCGCTACGATGTGATTTATGGCAAGAGGAAGCGGGAGGATGGCGTGCGCAGGATTCTTGCCAGCGCGTTGCTGAGGCTGGTGCTGCTCGCATGTTGCCGTACGAACTGCTTGGATCCGAACGTACCCTACCGCTTGATGCGCACCCGTGCATGCGGTCCGGCGTTTCAGAGGATTCCGGCGGATTTCTTTCTGGCAAATGTGGCGCTGGCCGTCGTGTTGAAGCGCATGAAGGACATCCGTCACGGGACGGTGCGCATCCGTTTCCGCCAAAGACACGGCGGCGAGCCATCCGTGCCTCTGGGAAAGTTCGCGGGCAGGGCGCTCGAACTTGTCGGACAACTCAGAACCATTCGGCGCCCGCAGCCCCAGGGCCAAGGAAATCCACTCTCATGACTCCAACTGAACCGGGTCATCCAGTCCATGTCAGCCGCGCGCTGTTTCTAACAGCTGTCAGTCTCTGCGTGGGACTCGCCGCGGTGCAGGGCCAGAGTTTCTGGATGGACGAAGGGAACACCGCCTTCAAGGCGCTGATGCCTACCATGAGGGACTGGTGGGACATGACCCGGCGTCTTGGTGGGTCGGACATCCAGATGCCGGCCTACATGTGGCTCGTGTGGTTCTGGCACAAGCTCGGAGCCGACAGCGAATACGCCCTGCGTGCAGTCAACGTGCCATGGCTGGTCGTCACCGTGCTCGCCTTGTCCCGTGTGAGATACTGGACGCTCGTATGCCTCGCCTCTCCCTTCGTGACATACTACGCTGGCGAACTGCGCCCCTACGCCATGCAGATCGCCGGCGGCGCGCTCGCCGCATCCGCCTTGATTCGAGTCATCGAAAACCGTGGTGACGGCGGATTGAAGGGGCTGCATGCGGTTGCGGGTGCGGCCCTGCTGCTGGCCTGCTCCAGCCTAACAGCCGCGGTTTGGGCGGCCGGATTGTGGATCGGCGTCCTGATCATCCGCCAGGACTGGTTTTGCCGGAAGGACTTCTGGTTCAGACTTGCGCCATGGATCTGCGGAGCCATGGGGATCGGCGCCTACTATGCGTTCACCTTGCTGGCGGGATACAGGGCGGCGGGCATGGCAGGAGGCGGCATGCTCAGCCTGATGTTCGGATGTTATGAACTCGCAGGATTACTGGGACTCGGCCCGGGGCGCGACGAACTGCGGAATTCCATATCCTCGTTGCTTCCCGCGCTGCCAGTCCTGATCCCCGCATTCCTGTGTCTGGCGGGAGCGTGGCTTTGCGCCGTCCGCGCATGGATCAAGGAGACTCCAACACGCTGCGTTGTCGGCGTAGCCTGTGCGTTGATGCTGCCGCTGATCGTGCTGACCGTGACCGGAAAACTCATGGATTTCCGGATTTTGGGGCGCCATTTGAGCCCGATGGTTCCGGCAGTGTTGTTGCCGCTCGCCGCAGCCTTGTCAGGCGTCTCCGAGTGGCGGACGCCCACCCGGGTGCTTGGGATCCTCGCCATGGTGTTCGCCTTGTGTTCCTCCCTGTCTCAGAGGTTTCTGGACCGCCATGCAAGGGACGACTACCGCCGCGCTTCGGCCATCGCGTTCAGGGCCATGAACGATGGCCAACACGTCTGGTGGAGGGCCGACATGAACACAACGCGCTATTACGCATGGCGCGCCGGAGGTTTCCCCATGGTGAATCGGATCCAGAGTCTGGAATCCGAGCCTCCCTCCAGTTTGATCACGGCCGACATGGTCGTGATCAACCGCCCGGATCTGCGTTTCGCGGGACAAGACTATCAGTCGGAACTCAAGCGGAACTTTTTCACTCAAAACTCGCGTTTCAACGGATTTGAAATCTGGGTTCCAAGGTAATCCCTCGAATGAGCCATCCCGTCGTCATCTTCGCCCAGACTCCGCCGCCGGAGCACGGACAGAGCCGCATGGTCGCGCTGATGCTGGAGACGCTTCGCGGCAGCCCGGAGGATTTCGAGATCCATCACGTCAACGCGCGCTTCTCCAACACGCTGGAAGACATCGGCGAGGGTACCCTCGGCAAAATGCTGCTGACCGCGAAATATCTAACGCAGGCCCTCAGTCTGAGGCTGCGTGTCAGCGAACCGCTTCTCTATTACGTGCCAGGGCCGGTGAAATGGAGCGCCGTGCTGCGCGATTGGATGCTGCTGTCCGTGCTGCGCCTGTTCTATCGCAGAACGGTTTTCCACTGGCACGCGATCGGCCAGGGTGAGTGGGCGCATGGCTCCGAGCGACTCTCGCTTGAGGGACCACCCTGGCTCGACAAGCTTGCCAGAAAATGCAGCGCACGGGTGTTTGAAAAGCCTTTCGCTTCCATCGCCGTATGCCCGACATCGCGATGCGACTCCGCCACGGTGGGCTCCTTGAGGGAAATGGTGGTCTGCAATGGCATCGCGGATCCCTGTCCGGATTTCGAGGAAACGGTCCTGCCTGCCCTAACAGAGCGGCGTCTCAGGCTTTCGAAATCACAGAATCCCTGTTTCCAAATCCTGTTCCTATCCCACGGAACCCTTGAAAAAGGCATCGTGGACGCGCTGGAATGCATGATCGCGCTGCTGGAAAAATGCGATCCCAGATGGTGCTTCAAGATCACGTTCGCAGGCGGCATCAGCAGCATGATCCGGCTCAGGTTCGATTTCATCGCGGAAAAACTCAGGAGCCGCTGGCCGGACCGTGTTGAAGTCCGCGAGCGTGATTATCTGAGGGACATGGAGAAGCGCCTCTGCTTCACAAACCACGACGTGTTCCTCGCTCCCAGCCACTGGGAGAGCTTCGGACTGACCGTTTGCGAGGCGATGGCCTGTGGAATGGAGATCGTCGCCGCCGCGTCGGACGGCGTCAAAGGGCTGCTGCCGGAACACCACCCTTACATCGCCCCGGTCGCCACGCCGGAGATCCTCTCGGAGAAACTGCGCGATTGCTGTAAAGGGATTCTCGAACACCCGGAAGTCAGGTCAGGCCAGGCATTGCGCGCCAGGTTTCTGGAGTTCTATCAGATCGCGGGATTCACGAGGAACATCACGGCCGCGTTCCGGGAACTGTCGCGGCAAGCAGCATTTCCGGCGCATGAACCCGCCGCCAACGGACCTGCGGAGACAGCTCGAGCCGGAGACGGGAAGCTTTCCATCCAAGTCTATCTGGCCGATCAGAATCCGGGACACGACCGCAGCTACGGAATTTCCAGAATGTCGCAGGCGGTGCTTGAGGCTTTGCATGGATCCGGGCGCGTGGCCATAAGGACCATCACCTCCAGAACCTCGCAACAGCCACACTCCGCCATGGCGGGTACACGCGTCCTTCCATGGGGCACGCGCCGCAAGACGGTGCGCCTGCTGACAGACCACTTGCACCCTCTTTTCGGCAACTCCGGCTCCGCTCCGGACGTCCATTATTATCCCAAAGGCTATCTGCCGATTTTGGGCCGGCTCTGCAGGCCGTCGGTAGTGACCATCCACGACACCATCATCCAATACGACGAGGACCACTACCCCGCGTGGCGGAACTCCTGGGAATACGCCTACTGGGCGCTCATGCTCAAGCATACGCTGCGCAGCGCGGACCGCATCCTCACCGTATCCGAATCTTCGAAACGACAGATCCTGTCATTCATGGAGCGCCACAACATCCCGGCGAAAAGCATCACGGTTACCTATGAGCCATGCATGTTCGAAAGCATTCCGCAGCCCGCTGACACGACGAAGGAGAACTACGTGATCCACCTCGCATCGTGCGAACCGCACAAGCGCAGCGCCCATCTCATCCGCTGGTGGCACGAGGCGGAAACGCGGAATCGCGAAATGCCAACCCTGCACCTGATCGGAACCGTGCCGCCCGAAGTTGACGGCCTGCTGAGCACCGCGCGCACCATCGTCAAGCGCCCGTTCCTCGAAGACAAGGCTCTCATCGCCGCATACCGGCAGGCAAAGGCTCTGATCCTCCCTTCCGAAATCGAGGGCTTCGGACTGCCCGCCCTGGAAGCCTACTATCTCGGCACTCCGGTCTGTTTCGTCAAAGACACCTCGGTGGAGGAAATCCTGGCGACTGTCACCTCCAAGGGCGCGTTTTCGCTCGATGACAGCGAGTCTCTGTTCAAGGCTTTGGACGAGGTGATGGCCATGACTTCCGCAGAGGTATGCGACTGCGGACTCAGGCTGAGGGAGACCTACGCAGCGAGCAAAGTGGCGGCAAGAATGGTGGAGGTCTTCAAAGAGGTCAACGAAGGGCGGGCTTCATTCATCGAACCTCCTACCGGGCAATGATCCTTGCCGTTCTGCGCAACGCCGGCATCCAGCCCAGGCGCCTGTTATCCTCGCTCAGGGGATGGATGCACTATGTCCGCACGCGCCGTGATTTCAAAAACGCCGGTAGCGACGCCGGATGGCCATGGGCACGCGAGCTTCCCATGCTCACCGAGTGGAGCGAGGAATCCGGCAGCGTCGGCGCCTATTTCCTCCAGGACCAGCTCGTCGCCCGTTGGATCCATGACGCACGGCCGGAGCGCCATGTCGACGTGGGATCGCGGCTCGACGGATTCATCGGCAGCCTCTCCGTGTTCCGCGAGGTGGATGTCATCGACATCCGCCCGCAAAAAGCCAGTCTGGCGAACATCCGCTTCTTTCAGCTCGACCTAACCAAAGAACTCCCCACGCAATGGCTTTCTTGCACGGATTCCCTCTCCTGCCTGCACACGATCGAGCACTTCGGACTCGGCCGCTATGACGATGAGATCAACGTGCACGGCCACCTGATGGGACTTTGTCAACTCAAGAAGATGGTGAAGCCCGGTGGGATACTTTATCTCTCCACCCCCATCGGACCACAGCGACTCGAGTTCAACGCCCACCGCGTGACATCGGCAATCACACTTCTTGGTTGGTTTGCCGAAGGCTGGACCATCGAGAAGTTCGCGGTGATCGACG
>CANBTO010000021.1 GCA_947372405.1 Verrucomicrobiaceae bacterium | reverse complement strand
CAGTGAAATGACGGACCGGGCGACAACGCCCATGCCGCCTCGAATCGCAGGCGGCCAGCCTCCTTAGCGTGTTTTTCTGCGGCGGGTGCTCCTATTGATGCCCGGGCCACTTGGCTTCGGTTTCCGGTTACGGTCCATAGCCAATGGTGCTGAACGGGCCGACCGGTTGACCTTCCTTGTTGTAGAGGAGATTGCCCTTCGGATGCTGGGTGTAGGCATAACGGACTGCGACGGGCTCGGCGACGTCCTTGCTGGAAACGACGAGTTCCCCGCCATCGATCCGACCATCCGCCCAATGCCAGGTGCCGTCCTTGGCCTGGATCGAAAGCCACTGGATTGCGGCATCCGGCGTTGGCGTTGGTGGCGGAAATCCTTCTTTGCGTGCGACCATCAGCCCGTTGCGCGCGTTATCGAATGATATGCGGATGGTGCGTCCTTCGATGGTGTGTTTGACATAGAGCGGACAAGAGGCCAGGTCCTTGAACCCATAGACCTTCTGTAACACCGATCGTGCAAGACGCTCCCCGGTGTCGTATTTGTTAGGCGGATGCTCGCCGGGCGATCCTACATCGATGGTCACAGCCATGCCGGTGTTCTTCAATGCCAGGGTCTCGAAATACGCTTGGCGAATCTCGGCGCGGCCATCGCCACCAGCAGGGTTGTCCAATGAAGAAGAGCCGATTCCCGGCAACTGCACGAAATGGACCGGGAAGTCTCCCTGCTTCCACGCCTTGCGCCAACCCGTGATCAATGACTCGAGCTTGGGCTGATAACGACGGCGGTCGTTTTCGTTGCTCTCTCCCTGGTACCAGATGGCGCCGCGGATGCCGTAGCCGACCAGTGGAGCAACGAGAGCGGAGTAGTTGTTGCCTGTCGCATAGGGTTCCTGATTCAGCCACGACTCGATGTTGGACCCACCAACAGCGGTCGCGATGAGGCCGATGGGCACCAAGGCATCCTGTTGCAATCGCCGGGCGAAGAAAAAGGCGGTTTTCTTGAATACCGGTGCCGTGTCGGGAGCGCAGACGACCCACCCTCCTTCCCCGGGTGCGAACTGGCGCAAGGCCGGGTAGTTCGCCTTTTCAAGAGTGTCCTCCGGATAATGGTTGCTTCTGTTAGTCCTGACCGCACCAGCCATGTTGGATTGACCCGCACACATCCAGACGTCCCCAAGAATCAGGTTTCGGATGCTCTTGACCGTGCTTACTCCGTTTTTTTCACAGGTCACCGTCATCGTTTCTCCAACCGGAACATCGTTGACGCTCTTGAGTCGTTCGGCCGGCATGGCATCCAGTATGACTCTCCAGTTTCCATCCTTTTGTGCGGTGGCGGTCTTGCTCTGGCCCTTGAACGCAAGGGTGACCTTGGCTTCGGACTCCGTCGTGCCCCAGACCGGCAATGGGATCTGTTGTTGCAGCACCGCGTTATCCAGGAAAGGGGCTCCGAATCCCGCCTGCAACGGTGAATCCACCGGAACCTGGGCCGCGCAAAATACTGGCCACAAAGCCGTGCAGATCACGAGGATTCCGCCGATCAAATCGTTTCTCTTACGCATCATGCCGATACGCCTGGAACGCCTCACCCCTTTCCAACCGGAGTCGATCGCGCACTCCCGCATCGGCCATCCATGGATCAGCCCACCGAACCCCAAGGCGAATTCCTGGCAGTTGTTTGCAGAGCGCGCTTCCCGGTTTGTCACCCCGGATTTCCCCGCTGCTCGAGGGTGGACAAGGGGTTGAACGGCAATTGCCGGGAAATCTGAAACCCAGAGGGTAATAGATATGGTCGGTAAAACATTTGCAAGCGCGGAGCAGGAGCGACAAATCCATGCCGTAACTCCCGTAAACAACGCTCACTGCCGGATCATGAAAAACCCACTGCCCTTCCTGTCCTCCCTGATCCTGTTAGGCGTTTCCGCGCATGGCCAGGATCCGTCGTTCTACAAGGAACCGCCGCTCTTCTCCACCGCGCCCGATCCAAAAAAGTCGGTGGAAACCATTGCCCGCTTCGGCCCGGTCGGCATGTCCATCGAACTTCACCAACCGGCTTTCACGATGCTTGTCGGCGTCATCGAACCGGGATCTCCGGCCGAAGCGACCGGCGCTTTCAAAAAAGGTCAGATCATCGAGTCGATCAACGGGCAGGGACTCAAGAACATCGATCCGCGGATCCAGCTCGGCCAGATCATCGAGGCTGCCGAAGCCTCTGATGGCGTCGTGAAATTCACCATCAAGGATCTGCCCGCCCCGGTTGAGGTGAAGATCCCGGTGCTTGGCGCCTACAGCACGACATGGCCGCTCAACTGCCCGAAGTCCGACAAGATCGTCCGCAACTTCGCCGAATACCTGAAGCAGCCGAAATCCAACAAAGGCTTCGCCGACATCGGCATGCTGTTCCTGCTTTCCACCGGCGATGACAACGACCTTCCAGCCGTCCGCGAATGGGTTCATGCCCAGAAGAACAAGAACGGTCCCGGTTATGCATGGCACATCGGCTATGGTGGACTGGCGGTTTGCGAATACTACCTGCGCACCGGCGACGTGGAGGCTCTGCCCGTCATCCAGAAACTGGTGGATGCAGCGGCCAAGGGTGAATACCTCGACGCATGGGCGGGACGCGGCGGCGTCACGGCACTTGGTTACGGCAACGGCCACCTCAACGCCGGTGGAACCCACGTCGTGACCTTCCTGCTGCTCGCCAAACAATGCGGCGCGAATGTGAACGACAGTCTTCTCCACCGCACGTTGGTGCATTTTTTCCGCTACGCCGGACGCGGCGTCAACCCCTATGGCGACGACCGTCCCGAAACCTCGTTCGTGGACAACGGCAAGAACGGCTTGCTCACCTTCGCCATGGCCGCCGCCGCATCTCTAACACCTGAAGGCGAGAAATCCATCTACGCCATGGCCCGTGACAACATGGCCAATACCGGTTTCTACACCACCACCTTCATGCTCCACGGTCACACCGGCGGCGGCATCGGGGAGATCTGGCGCAGCGGCGCCATGAACCTGCTCGTCGGGAAAAAACCGCAGCAACACCGCGAGTTCATGGACCACCGCAAGTGGCACTACGAACTGTCCCGCAGGTTCGACGGTTCCTTCGGCATCCTCGGCGGCGAGCAATACGACACCGTGGAATGGGGCGCAGCCTATGCCCTCACCTACACGATCCCCCGCAAGACCCTTCGCATCACCGGTGCACCACCATCGAAGTTCTCGAAACCCTTCCAACTCCCGGTCCGCCCCTGGGGCACCGAAGCGGATGACATCTTCGTTTCGCTCGATCCGGTTCCCGGCTCCGATCTCGATGTGTCCAAGGAATCGCTGGCGAAGGATTCCTCTCTGCCTCTTATCCGCCACCTCAACGAAAAGGAACTCACCGATGACGACATCCGCCGCTACCTGCACCACCCGGATTATCTGGTCCGCAACATGGTCTCGCTGAACGCGGCCGGTCTCTCCTGCGACTACATGTCCCCAAAGCCCGGCAAACGCGTGCGACCTGAACTGTTAGAGGAGTTCTGCAAGCATTCCGATCCGCGCATCCGCAATGCTGGCCTGCGCGCCGCCACCAAGGCATTCGACCCGGCCGCAGACTGGTCGAAACGCATCTTCGACATCGCCATCAACAGCCTGAAGGACGACAAGGAATCCTGGTTCGTCAAGGATGCCTGCCTCTCGCTCATCCAGCGCGCCACTCCGGACATGATCGTCCCGCATGTGGACCTTCTTGTTTCCTATCTCAAGCACAAGGAGCAGTGGCTCCAGCAAGGCTCGGCCATGGCACTGATGAACGTCGTCACCGACGAGCGCTGCTACGCGAAGGTGATGCCCGCCGTCGGTGAGTTCCTCCAATCCACCCCGCGCCAAAGCACCACCGGCGGCGTGATCTACAAACTGGGGGAAATCCTGCCCGCCGTCTCCGGCAAGCCACGCGATCTGGCTCTCAAGGTCTTCGGCCAATCCTATCTGAATTACTCCTCCCCCGATACCTGGGAAGGCGGACAAAACCTTGCCGGCCACAAAAAGGAATCCCTCGAGCGCCTCGCCGCCACCCTGGCCAGCGCGCCCGGCGGATACGACGTGCTCTATCAACTCGCGAAGGAACGCAATCCCGGCGAACCACTCCCATACAGCAAGATCTTCCTCGCCGCCGACCCGGACAAGTTCGGCCCCGAACTGCGCGATGCGATCAAGCCGATCATCCGCGACGAGCTGATCTATCAGTTTATCGGCCAGAACCGCCGCAGGATTTTCAGCGACCTCGACGCACCCTCACAGAGAGGCTCGGTCACCAATTCGATCGACGCCCTCGTCGCGCTCTATCAGAAAGTCGGCATCCACGATCATGATTGGAAACCCTTCGGCCCCGACTTGAAAAACGCCGAGTGGCACTACTTCACCTTCGACCCGCCGGAAACACAGAAATACGACGTGTCCCCCTGGCGCTACCGCCCCGTGACCTATCCGAAAGGCATGGAAAACTGGTTTGCCAGGGACTTCGATCCCGCCCGGGCCGGATGGAAGAAAGGCCTGTTTCCCATCGGCCAATACAAGGGCAAGCTGACCGACAACGACACCCGCAATCCATGGAATGAAACCCCGCGCACGCTGTGGGAGAAGGAAGTCCTCCTCGTCCGCGGCACCTTCGAATTTCCCGCCCTCAAACCCGGACATGAATACCGTCTCCGAGTCCAGACCGGCCAAGGCGTCGGCGCGGGCGATGGTTTCAAGGTGTTCATCAATGGCAAACCTCTCGTGGAAAGCAAGGAAGGCCTTGGCCGACGCGGCGGCGACACCATCCGCGGAGGATGGATCACCAAGGAGTTCCGCGAGGAGTTTACCAATGGCCCCGTCACCCTCGCCGCCACCGGGTTCCTCCGCTATGGCGACCGCGCCATCGTCCAGATGCCGCCGGTCCCGCAAGGCATCTTCAGCATGTGGTTGGAAGAACGCAAAACCCCGCCGCTCGACACGGAGACGATCCGCAAGGCGACCACCTTCCTGCCCCTGTTCAGTTCCGAATGGCAGGCGCTCCAGAACCCACAAAGCGATGAAGCGGCCAGTGAGGCCGGTCTCTTCCGCGACAACGGGAAATTCATCCCCAATCCCAAACTCACCGGCGCCTGGACCACCGTCGCGCTGGTCAACTCGCCCGGGGATTTCGACCCCACCGCGAAACCCAATCCCGACCGCAGCCCGATCAGGAAAATCACCTTCAGCGAGGATGGCACCACCGATTCTCCCGACCACTTCTGGTCGGGGAACATTCTGATGGACCTCAACCAGTCGAGCGCCCTCAAGATCAGCCCGGAAACCATCGGTGGTGCGGAATACCTCTTCATCGAGACCGGCGGTTTCAACTCCAAAAACCCTATTGGCTGGAAGCCCCCGCTAATGGTGATGAAACGCGGTTAAACTAACAAAACAACGACTAACAATCACCTCTTCCGCCATCCAACCCATCCTCACGATACCACCCATGAAACATCGCAGCATCACACGGAACAGCTTCGCACGATCCGCCGTCGCGCTCGCCGCGCTCGCCCTCTCATCCTTCACCCCTCTCACGGCGGCGGATCAGGCCATCCTCAAGCCCGATGGCAAACCGGCGGACCAGACGAAGAAGGTCAAGGTCTTCGTTCTGATGGGCCAGTCCAACATGGTCGGCATGGGCGACATCCAGGGCGGCGGCACCGGCTGGAGAACGGCGTTACTGAAGCCCGTCATGTCGGTTTACGAGGGTGCTTACGCGGCGGATGCCGACTACGACAAGATGACGGCGGCTTCCACCATGGAGGTCCCTTTGGACAAGGACTGGAGTCCGCCGGGCGCTGATAAATCATCACCGAAAACTTATGTGCTGCGCGGGCAGTTCCAGCCGAAGGTCCCGGGAGTCTATGAGTTCAGTCCGGGTTATGGCGGATCCATGGACAACATCATGGTGATCGATGGCATGGAGGTCTATCGGAAAGAGGTCGGCAAGGAACCGGTGCGCAAGGCCTTCAAGTTTGAAGAAGGAAAAGCCTATCCTTTCAAAGTCACCTACCTCACCGGTGATGCCGGCAACCCGGGATGGTTCACCCGCACCGACGTTCCCGGAACGCTGGGCACGCTCGTCAAACAGCAGGGAAAATATCCGTTCCTGCTAGACGACCAGGGCCAGTGGAGCGTCCGCAAGGATGTCTATTACTACGACGCCCGGACGAAGAAGGGCAGTCCACTGAGCGCGCTCTCTAACAACGGCTCGTCGGTCGGTCCGGAACTCGGATTCGGCTTCGTGATGGGGCAGATGCTCGACGAACCGGTGCTGGTGCTCAAGAGTTGCATCGGCAACCGCGGCCTCGGTTGGGATCTGCTGCCGCCGGGAAGCAAGCGCTTCATGGAAGACGGCAAGGTTTACGCCGGCTATCATGAAAAACCGCCGGTTTGGGACGCCGACCCGGCGAAGGGCGTGGACACGCCGCCTCCGCCGTTCGTGGACAAGAACGGCAAGCCCATCGAATGGCACGCGGGTCTCCAGTACGACCTCGACCTCGCCGACGCGCAGGCCGCGCTTGCCGACCTCGCGAAGATCTATCCGGACTACAAGGGCCAGGGTTATGAAATCGCCGGCTTCGTCTGGTGGCAGGGCCACAAGGACCAGAGCGAGGTGTATGCCAAAAACTATGAGAAGAACCTGGTGAGTCTGATCAAGAGCCTGCGCAAGGACTACGATGCACCCAACGCGAAGTTCGTGCTCGCCACCGGTTGCGGCAATCCCGGGCGCGAAAGCTTCGGCCTGCAGATCGCCGAAGGACAACTTGCAATGAACGACAGCGAGAAGCACCGGGAGTTCGCCGGCAACGTGAAGTGCGTGGACTCCCGTGACTTCTGGCGCGAGGTGGCGGTCTCGCCCAGAGACCAGGGTTACCACTACAACCGGAATGCCGAAACCTATCTGGAAGTCGGCCTTCTGCTCGGCCAGGCCATGGAGGATCTTCTGAAGAAGTAAGGAACGTAATCACCATGAACAAGCGGCACACAAGCACGGCGTTCTTCGCCATCACGGCAGCCTTGCTGCTCTCACCCTTCGTCGCATTTTCCGCACAGGAGAAGCCTGCGCCAGCCATCGATCTCGGTTCGCCATTCCGCGACAACGCGATCCTGCAACGCGAGAAGGATGTTCCGGTGTGGGGCTGGAGCAAGCCGGGAACTTCGGTCACGGTGGAATTCGCCGGACAAAAAGCCAGTGCCAAGGCCGGGGCCGATGGCAAATGGATGCTCAAGCTCAAGTCCCTCATGGCCAGCGCCGAGCCCGCCGAAATGGTCGTCAGCGACAGCGACGGCAAAAAAGTGACTCTCAAGAACATCCTGGTGGGCGAGGTATGGCATGCCTCCGGCCAGTCGAACATGGAGTGGTTCGCCGGCAAGTCGATGTGCTCGGCCATCGCGCAGGAGATGGCCAAGGCCAAGGACGAGGTGCCTATCAGGGAGTTGCGGACCGACACCGTGTCCGCCCTCTATCCACAGGAAAAGGTGACATCGGAGGCGGGCTGGAAAACCAGCCGTGTGGCGGGTGATTTCTCGGCATTGGCCCTTGCCTTCGCTTATGAACTCCACAAGGAGCTTAAAGTGCCGGTCGGCATTCTTCTAACATCCCATAGCAACACGCGCGTCGAGGCGTTCACTCAACGCAAGGCGATCAAGGCTCATCCCGGGCTCAAGCTGGACGCCGACATGATCCACAACGGCGATGTCACCATGGAGCAGGGCCGCAACGCGTTCGAGAAATACTATCAGGATCTGGCGGCGTGGCAAAAAGCCTCAGCCGAGTTGGGATTCCCGGTGGAGAAACCACTGCAGCGGCCGGGGCTGCCGGGAATCGCCGGCGAGTGGCGGGGTCCCTCACAGTTTTTCAACGGCAAGATCGCGCCGGTCGCGCCCTACGCCATCCGCGGATCGATATGGTGCCAGGGTGAATCGAATAATGGGGATGGCAAGCTGTATGCCGCCGGGATGGAAGCGCTCGTCCGCGGTTGGCGCGATGCCTGGGGCATCCCCGACATGCCGTTTTACTTCACACAGATGCAGGCTTATGGCTCACCGGACCCGGACGAACTCGGCATGGCCGACGTTCGGCAGGCCCAGCACCTCTTCTTCATGAACAACCGCGACCATGTCGGCATGGTGGTTCAGACGGATCTCAACCCCGCCGCCACGGGAGCCATCCACTACGTGAACAAGCTGCATCCCGGCATGAGGCTGGCGCGCTGGGCGCTGGCCAAAGATTACGGGCGCGACATCGCCTGCACCGGTCCGATCTATCAGAAATATAGCATCGAGGGAAACAAGGTGGTCGTCTCGTTCGAGAAGGAAAGTCTCTTTGGCGGACTGATGGTCGGCAGCAAGGGAATGGAGAAAGATAACAAGGAACCTGACAAGTTCGTCGAACCAGCTCGTCCCACACCCGGTGAAAAGCTCAATCTCTTCCGCTTGTGTGGTAGGGACCGCAAGTGGCATGCCGCGGAGGCCGAGATCGTCGGTGACTCCGTGGTGGCGACGTCGAAGGACGTGCCCGAGCCGGTCGGTGTGCAATACGCCTACTGCGCGGCACCGACGAACGCGAACCTCTACAACAAAGCCGGTCTTCCGGCGACACCCTTCGCCGCGATGGACGGCAATCTGGTCTTTGAAGAGGACGACATGGAAAAGTTGGCGGCGCGTAAGGTGAAACAAGCCGCCTCCGCTGATTCGGATCATCCCGTCTTCGAAGTGGCGGCGTATTACCGCGATGGAGTCATCATCCAGCGCGATCAACCGATCCCCGTGTGGGGTTTTGCCAACAAGGACGTGGAGGTGACCGTGACGCTCGGCGGTGTCACCCAAACCGCCGTCGCGGACGGCCGGCAACATTGGTCGGTTTCGTTTCCGGCGCTGAAAGCTTCCGCGCAGCCGATCGCCCTGGAAGTGAAAACCAGCAATGGTCGCGGCAAAACCGTCAGTGACATCCTCATCGGAGATGTCTGGTTCCTAACAGGCAGCACCCTCCTGTCCACCGAGCCGGCTTATGACAAGCGCGATCCGAAGGCCACCGTCCCCGAGGCCATGCCGTTGGTGCGCGAGTTCAGGCGGAGAACCGCAGCCAGCACCAGTCCCACCCCGAGAAAGCGTGGATTCGAGACGGGTGGCGACCGCAAATACCGCTGCTTCTGGCAAACCGCGGATTTCAAATCTCCTGACGACTGCGTGGGCATGTTTGCCTATCAGTTTGCCAAGGCGCTCAACCGCCCGGGCATCCCGCAGGGATTTGTCTCCATGTCCTCCGGTGGCAAGGACGCGATGGCCTCGCCGCTGTCGTGGACATCCTTCTCCGGAGTCAAGGAGGTGAAGCAGCCCGCCTTCCGCGCCCGTCTCGATTCCTTGCTGCTCCAGGATCCCAACTCCGAGGTCTCCAAAAAGGCCGTTGCCGGATATTTGAAGGCCGTGAAAACGGAGGTGACGAAGGTTGCCGGCATGGCCGGCAAGGAATCTAACATGTCTGCCGCGCCGCTGCAGTTTCCCGCGTTTCCGGAACCCGGCCGTGACAGCGAAGTCAAGCCGGACACCGTCCCCACCATGGCCTACAACTGGTGTGTGAGCCCGCTCACGCCGATGGCTGTGGCAGGCGTGATCTGGGTGCCGGGACAATCCAATCTCGGCTACACGCCCGCGGATTACTCACCCGAGTTGGAAATCTACGCTCGCAGTCTGCCAGCCACCTACGGAATGCAAAAGGTGCCATTCCTCTATGCCCAACCAACCGCCACGTTGGTTCCGGGCGTTTCCTCGCCGAAGATTGAAAACTCCAAGGCCGCGGTATTCGAGCAATGGCCCAAGAGTCTTCGGGAGCTTGCCCTCCAACTCGGCAGCGCTGCAAACGAAACGAAGTAAGCACCGGGCAGGAATCTGAATCAACGGCGAGCGTCACCAGGCTACTGTTGCCGTCCCGTGGAAAGGCTTGGGAGTGTATGTCTGGGATGCCAGTCTCGGTTGCACCTGCCGCTTTCGCGCTTCTGGCGATGGTTCAGGAAACAAGTCCAGACATGCGTCATTACGCACTCCACCGTTCCATTACGCCACCATGAAATCTCTCGATACTCCGAGCCATCCGCACCGCAGTCGTCTGCGAAACGCAATCCTGACCTTGCTCGTGATCGCGGCCGGGCTGCTGTGGCGTTCCGGGTTTGTCCCGTTGCCTTCGTTCCTCAACAAATATGGCGGGGACGCGCTGTGGGCGCTGGTGGTATTTGTCGGACTGGGGATCGTATTTGATAGAACCTCCACACGGCAACTGGCACTTGGCTCGGTGGGTATTTCCTGGGCCGTGGAATTTTCCCAGCTTTACCACGCGCCGTGGATCGACGCCGTTCGCAGCACACTGCCCGGTCGCCTGATTCTCGGTACCACCTTTAACTGGCCCGATCTAACAGCCTACGTGCTTGGCGTCGCCATCGGTGCTGGTGCTGAATTCCTCTTCCTTCGTCGCGCGACCCCATAGGTGTCGGGCGAGCGGCAGCAGGAGAGGGCTTCGCCAAACAACGCCCCTGGCGGGTCAGAGTTCCGGCAAGTGTTGCAGGCAACGCACGACAAGTGCCGTCCAACCGGTTTGAGGGCTGGCACCACAGCCGCGCCCGGTATCGCCATGGAAATACTCGTGGAAAAGAACGAGATCGCGCCAATGTGGATCGGTGGCATAACGGGTGTTGCCGCCGTGGCAGGGGCGGTTGCCATTGGCATCGGGCACGAACAGGTTTGCAATGCGGGTGGCGATGTGCGCGGCGACGTGGTCGAGGGTGACGCGGCGACCGGAGCCGGCGGGATCCTCAACCTGAAGGGAGTCGCCGTAGAAATGGGCGTATCGCTCGAGCGCCTCGATGAGCAGATAGTTGATAGGGAGCCAGACGGGTCCACGCCAGTTCGAATTGCCACCGAAGAGATGGGTGTTGCCCTCGCCGGGAACATAGTCCACGCGGTGGTCGCCATCGGAAGCATGGAATACGTAGGGCTCGTCCTTGTGGTAACGGGAGACTGAGCGCAAGCCGTAAGGAGCGAGAAAGCTTTGCTCGTCGAGCATGTGACTGAGCGTGCGCTCCAGTCGGGCGCGACTGGGGATGGCAAGAATGCGGTGCTGGGTGATTGATCCGGTTTCGCACCAGGTGATCTGTTCGGCGAGGTCGGGGCGATGGGTAATGAACCACTGCATCCGCCTCCAGAATCCCGGAAGTTTGCGGACCTGCTCCTCTTCCAGCACCTCGACGGCGATGAGCGGGATGAGTCCGACCATGGACCGGACACGGATAGGGATGCTTTGACCGTTGTTGAGAATCTGGTCGTAGTAGAAGCCGTCCTGCTCATCCCATAGACCGCAGCCGCCAAGGTTGTTCATGGCATCGGCGATGCGGACGAAGTGTTCGAAAAACTTTGAGGCCAGGTCCTCATAGACAGGGTTTTCCTGCGCGAGTTCCAAGGCGATGGAGAGCATGGTGAGGCTGTAGAATGCCATCCATGCGGTGCCGTCCGCCTGTTGAAGTTGGCCACCGTCAGGCAGCGGCTTGTTACGGTCAAACACGCCGATATTGTCGAGACCGAGAAACCCGCCTTCGAAGAGGTCGTTGCCTTCGGTGTCCTTGCGGTTGACCCACCAGGTGAAGTTGAGCAGGAGTTTCTGGAAAACACTCTCAAGGAACGCTCGGTCGCGCTCACCACGCGGGGCCGTCATTTTATAGACACGCCACGCGGCCCAGGCATGAACCGGCGGGTTCACGGCGTCGAATTCGAACTCATACGCCGGGATCTGGCCATTGGGGTGCATGTACCACTCGCGCAGAAACAATTCGAGCTGGGCCTTGGCGAAGTCAGGGTCCACCTCGGCCATCGGAATCATGTGGAAGGCAAGATCCCAGGCCGCGAACCATGGATACTCCCATTTGTCCGGCATGGAGATGACATCTTCGGAATAGAGGTGGGTCCAGGTGGTGTTGCGCCCCTCGCGGCGCTGCTGCGGCGGCGGTGGGAATGCCGGATCGCCATCGAGCCAGTCCTTCACAATGTAGTGGTAGAACTGTTTGCTCCAGAGCAGGCCGGCATAGCCTTGGCGGGCGGCGTGGCGTGCCTGTTCGGACATTCCATCGCGGGCAAGCGTTGCGTAAAAGGCATCCGCATCGGCGATGCGCCGGGTGAAAACCGCATCGAACGAAGCACCGAAGTTTTCCGCAGGTGCTTCTTCGACCCGGAACAGGCGCAGGCGCAGCACGCGTTCCTCGCCGGGTGCGAGCTGGAGCGTGTGATGCGGCGCGCATTTTGTGCCGGTGCCGTTAGGGTTCACCGCGTCGGAGCGGCCATGGACGACACATTCGTGGAAAGCGTCCTTTACGAAGGGCGAGGTGTTGGCGGCTGCGCCAAAGCGGATGAAGTTGGTCTCGTTTTCCGTGAAGAGACATGCCGCGTCATCTTCCCAGACAAACTGATAGTCGCCAAGGGTCGGATGGCTGGCGCGGACTTGGCCGGGACTTTCGAGACATAGGGAGGGCTTGGCACCGGCATCGTCGCGTCCCCAGCCCCAGGTGTTGCGGAACCAGAGGGTGGGCAGGACATGCAGTGTTGCAGGATCAGGACCACGGTTGGCGAGGCGCAAGCGGATACAGATATCTTCGGGACCAGCCTTGGCGTATTCGGCAAAGACATCGAAGTAGCGGCTGTCGTCGAAGACGCCGGTGTCCTCCAGTTCGAATTCACGCTCATCCAAGCCGCGGCGCGCGTTCTCCTCCACCAACCGGGAATAAGGAAACCCGGTCTGCGGATACTTATAGAGCGCCTTGGCATAGGAATGGGTGGGCGTGGAATCCAGATAGTAATAACATTCCTTCACGTCCTCGCCATGGTTGCCCTCAGGACCTGTTAGTCCAAAGAGGCGTTCCTTGAGGATGGGGTCGCGGCCATTCCACAAGGCTAGCGAGAAACACAATCGGCACTGCCGGTCGGTGAAGCCGAGCAGCCCGTCCTCACCCCAGCGGTAGGCGCGGCTGCGGGCGTGGTCGTGCGGGAAGCTTTCCCACGAATCTCCGTTGGCGGAGTAGTCCTCGCGGACGGTGGCCCACTGCCGCTCGCTCAGGTAAGGACCCCAGCGTTTCCAATTCTGCGAGCGGCCACGTTCTTCCGCAAGTCGGGTATGTTCGGTGGACGTGCTCATGGGTGGTGGATCGCCGCCAGCAGCGCGAGCCACAGCAACAGGAAAATGACGGGAACCCCGATGACCGCCGACTGTCCAAGCAGGCGCGCCGATCTGGAACTATGGAGTGGCGGATCGCCCGGAGTGGCGAGTTGGTCGGCCATCCGGTGCAAACCACGCAGTGCGATGACCGCGCCCAACATGGTTAGAAGCAGCACCACCACGGTCGCGATGCCTGCAACCGGCAGCATGTGGGTGAGCAAGCGGTGGGCCCGGACGTAATTCGGTGAGAAGAATTCCCTGGGTGCGTTGAGGCTGATCGCGAAGGCGGTCAGCAGGAAGGATTGCGAGCCCACCAGCGCGGCAAGCCGCTGGTTGATGAGATTGTCCTCGTGCTCGATGCGTTGGCGGAGGAACTGGTATTTTTCGTTCATGTGAAAACAGGACCATGGAAAGCAGGTCTGCTAGCCGCCCGCTTCAAAGCCGGGGTATAGCGTCATTCCGCCATCCACGAACAGCGAGATGCCGTGGATGTAATCCGAGTCATCGCTGGCCAGCCATACCGCGGCGCGTCCGATTTCCGGTGCCTCGCCGATGCGTTTGTATGGGATGAGTTTCATCAGCGCGGCGTAATGTTCCGGAGTGTTCCACGCGTCCGTATTGATCGGGGTGCGGATGGCTCCGGGACAGATGGAGTTCACCCGGATGCGCCATGGTGCGACTTCCTGGGCAATGCTTTTCATCATCAGCATGACGCCACCTTTGGATGCCGCGTAGTTTACATGGCCACCCCACGGGATGACTTCGTGAACGCTGCTCATGCAGATGATCTTTCCCGCCGCACAGGAAACCTCCGGACGCACCCCGCGTTTCTTGAACTCCCGGACGGCCTCGCGGGCGCACAGGAACTGGCCGGTTAGATTCACGTCGATCACCTTCTGCCACTGCGCGAGCGTCATGTCCTCGAACTTCGCGTCCTGCTGGAGTCCGGCGTTACACACCAGGATGTCCACGGTGCCGAACGCCGCGCGCACATCGTCGAACATCGCGATGACCTGTTCTTCATTGGAAACATCCGCCTGATGGACGATGGCCTTGCTGCCTTGGCTTTCAATCTCGGCAACCACTTCCGCAGCCGCATCGGGATTGCCGACGAAGTTCACGCAGACATTCGCACCCGCCCCGCCGAGGGAGATCGCGACGGCCCTGCCGATACCCGAATTCGCTCCGGTGACGACCGCCACCTGGCCTTCCAACAAACGACGATGTGGCACGTCAGGCAGATGGACTTGTGGGAAGGTTGGAGCGTTCTCGGACATGCGTTCAAACGGGCGGAAGATTTTCAAGGCGCTGATCGGCGTTGCCTAAACTTGCCGCGAATTCGAAAAACACAAGTTGGAAGACGGGGTTAGGTTTCTTGCTTGGAACTATGACTCAGCGGGATGGCCATCCTCCTCCCGGCGGTCCACGAGGAGTTTGGGCAGGAACGGCACGGCGACCAGGACGAGCAGGGTGGTGGCGGCATTGAGCCAGACGAGTTGTTTGAAGCTGAAATGTTTGTTCTCGTAGAGAGCGGAGCCGATCAGGTCCGAACACAACAGCCCCCAGTTCCAGACGCTGATGATGATCGAATATCCCAGGGCTTCGCTGCCTTTGGGCGTGGCGCGTGCCGCGAGGTCATACAGCGGCATCTGAACCAGCGCGTATGCGAAGTAGTAAGCCGCTTCGATCAGCAGCGCGGATCTGAAATCGTTGTATCCGAGATAGAGCAGGGAAATCAGGCCCGTGAACAGGATGCTGCCGTAGAGCAGCGGTCGGAGCGAATAGCGTTTGCAGAAATAGCTGTAGAAAAACGCGCCGCCGATTCCCGCGATGGCGTCAACCAGGGTGAGGACGCCGATGGTCTGGTCCGTGAAATGAAGGTCGTCGGTCTGATAGAACATCAGCGGCGTGGAGAACCCGGGAGCGAACTGCACCAGAAACAGCAGGCCGGCCGTCGCCCACAGCGCCCTTGATCGCACGGCGACCTTGAGTTGTTCCCGGATCCCGGTCCAGACCCGCGGATCCGCGCGCACCACCTTGGTCTCGCGATAATGACGGAACGTCAGGCCGCACACCACGAAGAGCGGCAATGCGGCGGCAAGCGCGGTGATGGCCAATGATTTCGTCGCGATGAAGGCACCGAGCGGGATCCCGATGCTGGCGATGTTCATGGCGACCACCCGCACGGCGCTCAGGCGTCCGGTCGCGCTGAAGGTTTGTCCGCCCTCGACCAGGAGGCCTCCCGAAACCGTGCTGACGAAAACGAGCGCGATGTTCATGAGGGTGGCCATCACCACCAGCGGTGTGAACGCGGGCGGGACCAGGGCCACCGCCAGCCATAGCAGGCCGCTGAGCAGTGTGCTGAGGAGCAGGTAGTAGCGCCGCCGGCTGCCGAAGATAGGCAGGCCATCGCAGATGATGCCGGCGATGATCTTGAGATTCCACGGCATGGCCGCGATCTGCATGAACAACGCGACCCTGAATGGCCCTTCGTGCAGTTGATCCTTGAGCAGGAACCGGAACGGATAGAGTCCCAGCACTGCGGTCTGGGAGATGGTGCTCGCAAACATGCCGAGCCCCATGATCAGGGCCAGGTTGCGGTAACCCGCGGATTTCACGCTGGTGTCCTGAGGTGCCGGGGAAACAATCACTGGGCTGGTATGCATGCTCCGGCGAGCCTAGCACGGCGCCCGCCGTTCTGGAAAGCCTGCGTGTGTGGCAGATTCCATGCTCCATGCAGCTTCAAGAATTTCTTTCGCCAGTGGCCGGGTTGGAAACTTGCGGTTCCAGATGGCCCAAACCCCGCCGTTCTGTGTAGGGATGGCAATGCCTTCCCCGTCACGCCGTGGACCCGCCTCCCAGGGTCTCGACCATTCCGATCCTCTCTTTTGGAAACGGTCCGGCGCCTGGGTGTGAAAGTCGCAGAAGTGGCAGTGTCAGATATGGTGGAAGAAATGATGGATCGGATTGGTATCCATGAGTGACCCTTCTCGTTGGAAATGTATGAAACACACCGAAGATCATCGCTCCCACCGTGTGGGATGGCTCCGGGCCGCGGTCCTGGGTGCCAATGATGGAATTGTTTCCACCGCCAGCCTGATTGTCGGGGTGGCCGCTGCGGAATCCAGTCGCGGTAACGTTCTGGTGGCCGGGATCGCCGGTCTGGTGGCAGGAGCGATGTCAATGGCTGCTGGAGAATATGTTTCTGTTAGTTCCCAATCGGACACTGAAAATGCGGACATTGAACGGGAACGCCGCGAGTTGTCCGCAGACCCCGAACACGAGCACGCCGAACTGGCAGCCATCTATGTGGCAAGGGGGCTTGACGAGGAACTGGCCAGCGAGGTTGCGAGCCAGTTGATGGCCAGGGATGCGCTGGGTGCCCATGCCCGCGATGAACTCGGGATTTCCGATACGTTGAGCGCCCGCCCGGTGCAGGCGGCGTTCGCCTCGGCAGGCACGTTTGCGGTTGGAGCCGCGTTGCCGCTGTTGCTGGTCATTGCGGTGCCACCGCCAGCTCTTGTCTGGACGGTGTCATGCGGTTCGCTGGTATTCCTTGCGCTGTTAGGGGCTCTTGCGGCACGTGCCGGTGGCTCACCCATATGGAGGTCTGTCGCACGGGTCACCTTCTGGGGGGCTCTTGCCATGGCGCTTACGGCAGGAGTAGGTGCTTTGTTCGGCGCGGCGGCATGAGGATGATCACATGAAACCGTCGGGCCGCGGGACTCCGCCGAATTCGACACCCCTGGCACCGGCTTGCTGGACCCACTGTGGCGTGGCGTAACGCAACCAGCTTTCGGAGCAGGTCACACGGATGGCGGTTTTTTGGCTTTGGCGAGCCAGCGCTGGGCGGGTGTGTCGAAGAGCGACCAGTCGAACGCGCCTCCTCTGGGTTCGAGACAAGACCAATCCCTTCGAGGATGCTCCGGGGTTGGTGCCGAAGAAGTTCTTCACGCCGTTATCGATGCCGTCGCCATCGGGATGATCTCCCATACCTTCTTTGCCGCCATGGACAGGGACAAGTAGTTGAGCGTGAGGAAGGATTGACTCTTTCCATGCAGATTGCTGCAAACCGCAAACAGCGATATCCGCCTCACATTGCGTTTCAACCCCATCCCATGCCGTTGGACAGCAGCGCCGACTAATTCTCCAACAGCGTTTCCGCCGTGATCTGTAGCAGGACCCGGTCACCAACAAAGGCGCGGCCTTCCATCACGACCTTGCGGATTCGCGGCACCAGTTCGACGATCTTGACCTCGATGCGGACATCGTCCCCCGGGCGCGCCGGTGCCTTGAAGCGCACGTTCAGCGAACGTGCCACCGATCCCGGTCCGGGCAACTGCGACGCCAGCAATGCCGAAAAAAAGCCCACCAGCAAAACGCCGTGTGCGATGATGCCGCCAAAGCGTGGCTCGGCATAGGCCGGGTCTGTGTGCAGCGGGTTGTGATCTCCTGTGGCGTCAGCGAAGCTGGCGACCATTTCCTGAGTGATGTGAATGGTCTGGCTGGCGGTCTGGCCAAGGGCTAGTTCTGAGAATTTCATGGTCTTGAATCACACGTTATGATCGAGCGGAGGCAAGCGCAAGTCGATCGCATCCGGCTATCAACGACAACTCGAAACCGGAATTGCTCCCGGTAATGGTTTTTCGGGCATTACTCGCCATTTGGCATCGGCTTGCGCTTCGCTTGGATGCCATCATGGACTGCCCAGACCTGAAATCCTTAGTGCTAACGCCGATTTGAGAAATGGATCCGCCAATGCTGCGTCCTTGGCCAAAGAAAGCGATTTTTCAGTCTGTCAGGGTGAAGGGTTTGGCGTTTGATTCAAGTCCGCCCACAACGGTTCCAAGTCCGGGTCTCGCAATGCCATGCTTCTGGCGCTCGAGTCCAGTATTTCAGCAAGAGCCAACCATTGTCTGGCGGCATTGAGTTCGCCGGTTTGTGCCGCGTAACAGGCCAGGTTGAAGTGGATCATCGGTTCCTTGGAATGAAGTTTTATCGCTTCCAGGAGAATCTCCTCAGCCTCCCTGATGGAACGACAGCGCCGGGTGGCATAGGCAAGCGAGATCCAGTGCTGGCTATCTTCCGGCCATTGGTTCGTGAGAACCACCGCAGCCTCCCGCATGCGCTCCCATGAGGATGTCGCACCGTGGATGTGCACCGTCAGTTCAAGGACGATCTTCTCTGACTGTGCTTCAGGTGGCAGCGCATCGATCACCTCGTTTGCCTCCTCCATCATGCCCAACTCGAGGTAGCCGATGGCGGGTTGCAGGAGTCGTTCGAGGTCGGGCAGGTGCACACCGGGAGGGATGCATCGTTTCGCTGGAGCTGTCGATGGCTGACTGCATGGAACTTCAACAAAGTATATGGGAGTGTTCCGCGTGAGCGCCGCAGTCACTTCCCGGGCGCAGGCACGTCGGGCGGGGTCGATGCCTCCACGATGGTGGCGGTGGTCACTCCCAGTCTCGCCCGGAGCAAGTCATCGATGAGCACCGCGCGGCTGTTAGGTACGATGCCGAATCCGAATCCACGGGCGTAACCTTTTGTCATCTCCGCGCCGAAGAACAGGATGCAGGCGGAGTAGTAAATCCAAGCCAGCACGATCACAACGGATCCGGCCGCGCCGAAGCTGGAGGCCACGCTGCTGGTCGCGAGGTAGTAGCCGATGATGAACTTGCCGAGCGTGAAAAGCAGGGAGGAGGTCACCGCTCCCATCCGGACGTCTCGCCAGCGGAGACGCACATTGGGCAGCAGTTTGAAGATCATCGCAAAGAGCCCGCTGATGACCGCGAACGAAATGACAAAGTCCCACGCCTGCCAGACCGCAGGCGGAGACCGCAACCGACCGCTCATGTAGCTGCCACACGCGGTTAGAATAACACTGATTACCAGCGAAACGAGCAGGAGAAAGCCTATGGCCAGCACGATCAAAAACGAGAGGAAGCGGTCATGCACCATCGTGAAAAACGGGCGTCCCGGTTTGACCACTACGCCCCAGATGGTGTTCAGCGCGTCTTTCAGCTCGGCGAAGACCGTGGAGGAGCCGAAGAGCAATAGCGCCGTGCTGATGAAAGTGGCCAGCACGCCCGTGGATGGATGCGCGGCGTTGGATTGCACCGCCGACTGAATGGCCTCACCTGCACCCTTGCCCGCGAGGGTGGCGATTTGTTGCGAGAGTTCCCCGCGTGCCGCATCCTCTCCAAAAACCAGGCCGGCCATCGCGATCACGATCACGAGCAGTGGCGCAAGCGAGAAGATCGCGTAGTAGGCGAGCGAGGAACTGAGCCGCATCGCGCCGTCGTCCACCCAATCGGAAGCGGCGGTTTTCAGCAGTTGAATCAGATCGCGCGGATGCATCCGCAGCACATCGACGCGCTCAATCAGGGAAGACCTGTCATCCCGCATCGCCTTCAAATTTCATCATCGGCCCGCATCACAGTGACGTCCCCGGATGCCCGATGAACCCGGGTGCCGCTTGCGCCGACGATGATCCCGATTCCCAGCAGGATCATCGATCCGATTGTCACCCACAGTTGAGATGCTCCAAATTCGATCGCGCCCCATGCGAGGCCACCGATCAGAATCAAAAAGCCGAAGATGATGGTGAAAAATCTCATGCGGAAAGGGTTGAGGTTTGTTGGATGGAGGGATGGTCCAGAAGGCGCTCAGCGTCTGCGTTGGCTGAAGAAGAATCCACCGCCGCCGCCCAGGAATAATACCAGAACCACAATGATCAGTAATGTTCCAGTTGCCATAAAGTGAACATTAGGGGTGGCAGCAATTTAGCACAATGGGGACTTCACCCCACATCGCTCGTGTGTGGAAGGCGGACGGGCTACCCGCAATCGACTTCGACCGCCTCGCCCGCGTGGGCTTGCGTATCGGGGTTGTGCCTCTAGCGCTTTGCCGGAGGATTCACGATGATCCGTGCCTCGGGGTTGTCTATCAGGTAAGCGAAGGCCCAGCCCAGCAGCACTGAGAGGCGGTTGCGAAAGCCTATCAGAAAAAGAATGTGGATGAACAGCCATGCGAACCAGGCGAGCAGGCCCTGCAGCCTCATTCCGCCCGCCTTCACCACCGCGTGGTTTTTGCCGATGACCGCCATGATCCCTTTGTCGAGGTAACGGAAACCCGGTCGGAGACCGTGTTTGCGATCCGCGTGGCGGGTGGTTTCGAGCCGCCTCTCCTCCTTCAACAGCTTTGCAACGTGGTGGCCCATCTGCGTCGCGGCAGGTGCGACGCCGGGCACCTGCTGGTCATCGCGGTCCTTCATCCGCACCAGGTCTCCCGCGACAAAAATGTCCGGCAGCCCGGGCAAGGAGAGGTCAGGTTGTGGCGTCACCCGCCCGGCGCGATCCGCCAGCGGCACCCCGAGCAGCGCGGTCAATGGCTGGGCCTCGATTCCCGCCGCCCAGATGATGGCGCGGGACTCCAACATCGTGCCGTCGGTAAAATGCACCTCACCGCTTCGCACTTCCTCAACCCGCATGCCGGTCCACACCTCGACTCCGAGTGTCTTCAATCGCTGCCTGGCATACTCGCTCTGATCCTCATCGAAGGCTTCCAGCACCCGTTCGGAACCCTCGATCAACACCACGCGGAGTTTTGATGTATCGATCCGCCGGAAGTTCGTCCGCAACGAACGATGAACGAGGTCGGCGAAGGCGCCGGCTAGCTCGACCCCTGTCGGCCCGCCACCGACGATCGCGACGGTCATCAGGCGGGCTCGTTCGACCTCGTTAGAGATGAGTTCGGCTTGTTCGAGATTCGAGAGCACCGTGCGGCGGATGGCTTGGGCATCGGCCAGGGTTTTGAGTCCAAGCGTCAGCGATTCCCACTGCGGATGGCCGAAAAACGAGGTTCGCGCACCGGCGGCGAGCAGCAGGTAATCGAATTCGTAGCGAACTCCGGAAATTCCCGTGCCATGCCTGGCCACAGGATCGATTCCGGTGATTTCGTCCATCAACACGGTGACGTTCGGTGCATCGGCCAGGATCTGGCGGATCGACCGGGCAATGTCCGGTGCGGCCAGCGAGGCGGTGGCAACCTGATAGAGCAACGGCTGGAACAGGTGGTGGTTGGTGCGATCCACAAGCGTCACCTCGAAGCGGGAGTCTCCTGCCAAGGTGCGCGCGCATTCGAGGCCCGCGAAGCCACCGCCGATGATCAATACGCGGCTCACCCGGTCGTTTCTGTGATCCATGCGCTGATCGTCGTCGATCTTTTGAGAAAATCAAAGCGCCGAACCTGACGTATCAGGCGTCTTGCCATCAACAGGGAAGCGGAAGAACCGGTGAGTGTGTTTGCTGCCTTCCATCAGCGTCGGTTCACCAACGCCGGTTGATTTCATCGAGGATTCACCGGCACTTCATCATATCGGCGTTTTGTCGCGTGAAGATCTGCCCGCTATGAAAGAAAATATTGTGATTCCGATCCGGTTTGAACGAGTGAAACAAGTGACGCGGTGGTCGTTGGAAGCGACAAGCTGGCTGATATGCCTTGGCTTGCTGGCGGCGAGTGTTGCT
>CANBTO010000020.1 GCA_947372405.1 Verrucomicrobiaceae bacterium | reverse complement strand
ATGCTCTGCGGCGGCCCCACCCCGGCGCTCGCAGGCGCGGGTTTCGCGGAATCCCTGCGTTTGAAGGAAACCGAGTTCACCCGGTTGGGCGATGATGTGCGGTTCCGTGGAGTGATTGATCGGAGCGGCGTTCTACAAGCTCCGCTCCGCTGAAGATCGCCCGAGCAGCCGTAGCGAGTTCATGATCACCAGCAGCGTCGCGCCCGTATCCGCGAGGATGGCGAGCCAAAGGCCGGCGATGCCCATGAAGGCGAGGATGAGCACCACCGCCTTGATGCCGAGGGCGAAAAGCACGTTGAAGCGGATGATGGCGAGCGTGCGGCGGCCTAACAGGACGGTTTCCGCAACTCTTGTCAGATCATCCTTCATCAGCGCGATGTCCGCCGTTTCGATGGCGGTGTCACTGCCGATGGCACCCATGGCGAAGCCGACGGTTGCGACGGCAAGCGCGGGCGCGTCATTCACGCCATCACCGATCATGCCGACGTGGATGTATTGGGCCACGAGTTTTTTGACATGATCGACCTTCTGCTCCGGCATAAGATCGCCGACGGCTTCGTCGATGCCGGCTTGTTTGGCGATGGCGGATGCGGTGCGCTGGTTGTCGCCGCTGAGCATGACGACCTTTTGGATGCCCGCGGCGTGGATCCGGCGGAGCGCCTCGACGACTTCCGGGCGCAGGGTGTCGGCGATGGCGATGATGCCGAGAATCTCACCTACGCAGCCAGCATGCGGCGCATGGCCGATGACAGCGAGCGACTGGCCTTTTTCCTCGATGGTCGCGAGTACGGCTTCGACTTCCGGGCCGCACAGGCCGGTGTCGTGGGTCATCTTGTGATTGCCGATGAAATGCGGGTGGCCGTCGATGGTGGCGATCGCGCCGCGGCCCGTCACCGAGCTGTAATCGGTGATGGCGGGAACGCTGAGGTTTCGAGTGCGCGCGGCATCGTTGATGGCGATGGCAAGTGGATGCTCCGAGTGCGAGTTGATGGCGGCGGCGCGGGCGAGGATTTCATCTTCCGTTAGATGCGAGCGGGAAATGATGGCGACGACCTGCGGTTTTCCCCGGGTGATGGTACCGGTTTTATCGACAGCCAGGGCGCGGAGTTTACCAACCGATTCCAAATGCACGCCGCCCTTCACCAGCACGCCACGGCGAGCGAGCGCCGTCAGACCGGAGACGATGCTCACCGGTGTGGCGATGACCAGCGCGCAGGGGCAGGAGATGACCAGCAGCACCAGCGAGCGGTAAATCCAGAACAACCACGGTTGCTGGAAAAGCAACGGCGGAATGAGAACCACAAGGATGGCGATGGCGAAAACGGCGGGCGTGTAAATGGCCGCGAAGCGATCGACGAATCGCTGGGTCGGCGGCTTGTTTTCCTCCGCTTCGCCGACGAGCTGGATGATTCGGGCGAGCGTGGATTCGTTAGCGGGCTTTGTGACGCGGACGGTTAGAGAGCCCTCGCCATTGACGGTGCCGGCGTAAACGGGATCTCCGGATTGCTTCTCCACGGGCATCGACTCGCCGGTGATGGGTGCCTGGTTTACTCCGGAGCTTCCTGAAGCGACCACGCCGTCCAGCGGGATGCGGCTGCCGCTGCGGATGAGGATTTCATGATCCACGGCGACCTGCGCGACGGGCGTTTCCTTTTCCGATCCGTCGGCGGATCTAACAATCGCGGTGGGCGGTGACAGGTTCAGGAGCGAGTCCACCGCCTTGCGCGCTCGGCCGGACGCCCACGATTCCAATAATTCTGAAAGGGCGAACAGGAAAACCACGCTGGCACCTTCCGCGCCCTGGCCGATGAGCCATGCGCCGGTGACGGCTACCGCCATGAGGACGTTGATGTCGAGCCGGAGTTTTTTCAACGCGCCCCACGCCGCGGGAAAAACCAGCAACCCACCGGCCAATGTGGCCGCCGCGAATGACGCGGTGGCCAGCCATTCGGGCTCGGGATGAAACCAGTGAAGCAGCAGGCCGATTCCTGTTAGAACACCGGATGCGGCAACCAAGGCCTCCTGTGGCAGCGGGCTTTCCTCGTGACAATGCTCACAACTGGAGCACCCGGATTTTTTCACAGGCTCCGGCGGGTGGTGGTGGTCGTGGTGGTCCATGTGCGGCAAGGATAGGACGGGGAATGTGCGGGAGAAAGCGCGGGTTTTGAAATGGCGGAGCGCTGACTTTAGTCGGCACGTCTGCCTTAGCCGGCTGAAGCCAGCGCTCAATCTGCATCAATGATCGCAGGAGCAGGCGTATTCGGCGTTCGAACAGGTCGGGCACTTGGCGAAGTTAAGAGTGAACTTCGCGTTCACTGCCTTGCTGTCGGCGGTCGCCTTGATCTGGAGGACGACGGGTAGTTCTTTGCCATCAGGGATCGCCTTGTCAGAGACGAGCTTGTCGCCCTCCCGGGTAAAGGCGAGTTTCGTCGGTGCCGCGCGGTCGCCCATGATGACGGAGACCGTTTCTGCGGCGGGAGCGATGACCTTGCCGGACGCGTCGAGGAAACGGACCTCCACCTTCTTGTCGGCGGTCACAAGAAACTCGGCTTGCGGTTCGATGCCGTCGATGATCCGGCCTCCGTTGGGTGCTTTGATCTTCTCCGCCGCGTGGGCGAAAGTGAGGGATGCGATGATGAGGGCGATGATTCTGGTTTTCATGATGTTGGTTGGTTTTGTGTTGGCGAGATTCAATGGGAGGCGGCGGATTCGCGTTCGATGGATTGCATCGCCGCCTTGCGGCCGAAGGCGAAGAACACAGTGGGGGTGACACCCAGGCCTAACAGCGTGCTGGTCACCAGCCCGCCGACGATGACAACCGCCACGGGATGCAGGATTTCCTTGCCCGGTTGGTCGGCGGCGAGCACCAGCGGGATCAGCCCGATGCCCGCGGCGAGCGCGGTCATCAGCACGGGAACGAGCCGCTCCTTGGTGCCGCGGATGACCATCTTCCTGGTGAAGTCCTCGCCCTCGTGCTGCATCAGATGCAGATAGTGCGAGATGAGCATGATGCTGTTTCTGGCACCCACGCCGGCCACGGCGATGAAGCCGACCAGCGTGGCGATGCTGATGTTGTCCAGCTTGACCCACGTGAGCACCAGGCCTCCGACCATTGCCAGCGGGATGTCGCACAAGACCTGCACTGCGAAGAAAGGTGTGCGGAAATAACCGTGCAGCAGGAAACCGATCACTGCCAGCACGACCAGCGTCGAGAGCGCGATGCGCTGCGTAGCGTCCTGCTGCGCCTGGAACTCACCCTCGAACTTGATGAAGTAGCCTTCCGGCAGTTTCACCTTTGCTTTCACCTCGTCCTTGAGCCGTTCGACCAGGGTGGATACATCTCTAACAGTCGGCTTGATCGCCAACGCGAAACGCCGCTGGCTGTCCTCGCGGAAGATCACGTTGGGTCCCTTGGCCTCGCGCACGTCAGCGACGACGGTGAGCGGGACATGCCTGCCATTGGCGGTTTCAACCGGAAGCTGCGAGATTTTCTCGGGCGAGTCCCGCCATTCGAGCGGCAGGCGGGTCACAAGGTTGACGGTGCGCTGGCCGTCGCGCAGTTCGGCGATTTCCTTGCCACCGATGAGCGTGGAGAGTTGTTCGTTCAGATGTCCCGGAGCGATGCCATAGGCGCGCGAGCGGTCGCGGTCCGCCTCGATTCGGAGCTGTGGAATCGACGAGGTTTGGTCGAGCTTGCAATCCTCGAAACCGGGGATCGTCTTGCAAACCGACTGGATCTCGATGCCGATCTTGCGAAGTTCTGTTAGGTCGGGCCCGAAGATCTTGACCGCCACTGGCGCTGAGACCCCGCTGAGCATGTGGCCGATGCGGTCTGCCAGGGGACCACCGACGACGGCGAAGACACCGGGCACGGTTTTGATCCGCTTGGTGATGTCTGCCAGAATCAAATTGCGGTCGCGGCCTTTGGATTTTTCGTGTCCCGCAAGTTCGCGGAAGTCCACGTCGAACTCGGCGGTGGATACGGGCACAACGTGGTCGCCACGTTCCGCGCGGCCGAGACGGCGGCCGACTTTCCGGACCTCCGGAACGGACAGGATCTGTTGCTCGATCACATCGGAGATGCGGTTCATTTCCTCCAGCGAGGTGCCGGGCGCGGAGGTCACGGCGACGAGCGCGGTCTCCTCCTTGAACTTCGGCAGGAAGTCCTTGCCCATCCGTGGATAGAGCGAGAACGCGGCGGCGACGATGGCAACCGCAAGCGCGAGCAACAGGTATGGCTGGTTCAGCCCGAAGCGCAGCCAGACGTGTTCCAGCACCCACTTCATGGCGCGGGTGACCGGGCCGTCCTTGTGCTCGTGGCCCGCTTTGGGATTCAGAAGGAACGAGCAGAGCACCGGGATCGCCGTCAGTGAAACGATGAACGATGCGATCATCGAAATGATGGTGGCGATGGCGATGGGTGCGAATAGTTTTCCCTCCACCCCGCTGAGACCTAACAGCGGCAGGAACACCAGGATGATGAGAACGGTGGCGTAGAGAATCGAGTTCCTCACCTCACCGGACGCGCGGGCGATCACCGCGATCCGCGGATGCGGATGGGGCAGCGCGGCGTTTTCACGCAGGCGGCGGAAAACGTTCTCCACATCGACGATGGCGTCGTCCACCACCATGCCGATGGCCACGGCGAGTCCGCCGAGCGTCATCGAGTTCACACTGATGCCGGACCATTTGAAGATCAGCATCGTGATGCCGAATGATAGCGGCATGGCCATCAGCGTGATGAAGGTGGTGCGGAAATTCAGCAGGAACAGGAACAGGATGACCGTGACCATGATCGCGCCGTCCCGGATCGCTTCGGTTAGATTTCCGATGGCGTGGTCGATGAAATCCTTCTGCTGGAACAGCAGCGTGGTCTCGACTCCTTTTGGAAACGACGCCTTGAGTTCGTCGAGCGCCTTGGTGATTTCACCGGTGAGGGCGCGGGTGTCGAAACCCGGAGCCTTGGTGATGGACATGATGACGCCGTAGGTGGGGGACTTTTCCGGGTTCTGGCTGACGGTGGCGTCACCGCGCATCGGCTCGATGCCCCAGACGACCTTGGCGACATCGCCGATCGAGATGGGCCGGTCGTTGACCTGCTTCATGACGGTGCCCGCAATGTCGCCGAGCTGCACGGTCATGGCGAGATTGCGCACCATGATCTCGGTGGTGCCGGTGTTGATGAAGCCACCGGTGGTGGTGCTGGCGGCCTCGCTCGCAGCCTTTTCGAGTTCATCGAAACTGACGCCGTTGGCCTGCATCCGGTAGGGATCCGGCTGGATCTCGATCTGCTTGACGCCGCCGCCCATGTTCAGGATCTCGGCGATGCCGGAGACGCTTTGGAGACGACGCTTGATCGTCCAGTCCGCGATCGAGCGGACTTCGCTGGGCGGCAGATAGCCCGGCTCGCCTTCCTTGATGGTCGAACGCACGCCGACTAACAGAATCTCACCCATCAGCGAGGCGACTGGTGTCATGAACGGCCGCACGCCGTCCGGCAGTTGCCCGCTCACGCCCTGCAGTCTTTCCTGTACGAGCAACCGCGCCCTGTGGATGTCCGTGTCCCAACCGAACTCTGCATAAACCAGCGATAACGAAACGTCGCTGTTGGTGCGCAGCCGGGTGAGTCCGGCCACCCCCATCAGGGCGCTTTCAATCGGCTGGGTGACGCGGGTTTCCACCTCCTCCGGCGAGAGCCCGGCGGATTCCGTCAGGATGATGACCGTCGGTTTCGAAAGGTCCGGCAGCACCTCGACGGGAAGTTGTGTGGCCGTGCGCAGGCCCATGACCATCAGGATCAGCGCAAGGCCGACGATCAGAGCCCGGTTGGCGAGAGACCAGTGAATCAGTTTGTTGAGCATGGTTCAGCGGTCAAAAGGTTCGGTACTGGAGTTCCTGCGGTTGAACAGGCTGCCTAACAGAAGAAGAAAGAGCACCCCGCTCACATACATCCACGTCCTGCCGCTGCAGTTGGAGTTCCCGGAAGGCAGACCAGCTGCCGCTCGTTTCCTGGCCTCGATCTCCGTCTTTTTCGCGGGCGTGAGTTCCGAGCCATCCTCCGCATGTTCGTGGCCGTGCGCGGCATCAAGCGCTTCCTTCAATGAAACGCTGCCGCCTCCGGCAAACGACAGCGAGTAGGCTCCGCGGGTGACAACGTCGTCCGCCGGGAACAAACCCACGACGATTTCCGCGGCGCGGTCGTTGGTCTCACCCACCTGCACAGGTGTCTTGATGAAGGCGTTCGCAAGATCGAAGTGCTTCACGTAAACGAAGCGCCTGCTGGCATCTCCCTGTAGCGCCGAGCGGGGCACGCTCATGACGTTCGAACGTTTGTCCAGCACCACGGAAAACTCGGCACGCATGTCAGGGCGCATGCGCAAACCGGGATTGGCGACGCGGAAGACCGCATCGATCGTACCGCTCTCGCGGTCCGCGGTGGTGCCGAAGCGCAGCATTTCCCCCTCGATCACCTGGTTGCCGAGGGCGGAAACCACGATGTGCGCTTTCGATCCTGGCTTGAGCCTGGCCGCCTGATGTTCCGGCACGCGGGCGATCGCATAGACTTCGTTCAGGTCGGAGATATCTAACAACTCCTTGTCCGGCTCCACCGGTTCGCCAAGCCGGACGTGAGACTGCACGACAAGCCCGCCGATGGGCGCTCTCAACTCGATGACCGGCGGTGGGTTTCCCGGTTGGCGGCTTTCGACGCGGACGAGGACCTGGTCTTTTGTCACCGTGTCGCCTTCGTTCGCCTCCACGGCGATGACGCGACCGGAAATCCGGCTGCTCACCACGGCGTGATGTTCCGGGATTTCAGCGATGCGACCGAGTGCGAAGACGGTTTCCTCGAAGTCGCTCTCTTCAACTGCGGCCGTCTCGATGCGCAGGTTTTTGACGCCCATGTCATCGAGCACGATCGTGTCGGATTCGCCCGCAGCGTGGAGCATGGTCAGGCCCGCCAGCATGGCGAGTGGAATGCAGAAACAAGTGGTTTTCATGAATTGGTGGAAATGGGGATGCAATCAGGGTTTGCCGAGGGCCGCTTGATGGCGGACGCGTGCAAGATGGAATTCACGCAGCGCGTCAATGCGCGCGGCGGAGAGTTCGAGGCGCTTCGCGCGCGAGCGGAGGACGGACTGTATTTCGCCCTGGCCGTTCCTATAGGTGGTTTCGGCAAGGGTGGCCTGTTTCTGGGCGAGGGGCAGCAGCGTTGTGTCGATCTCGTGGATCACCGCCGCCCAATCCCGCATCTCCGCATGGGCCGCTTCGGCTTCGAGCCGGATGTTGCGGCCGAGTGCGATAGCTTCCTGTTCCTTGCGTAGTTTTTTCGCCGTGGCTTCCTCGATGACCGCTTCGTTCTTGTTCCAGAGTGGGAGCGGGATCTTGAAACGCAGGCCGATGACCGCCTCGTTGTCGTATCCTTCGGGCACGTCCTTCCTGCGTTCGCCCGCGACGAACAAACCGCCTTCCACGTCGTCGTAACGCTTCGCCTGTTCAAGCGACACTCCATGGGCCGCTGCTGCGGCTTCCAGTTTCGCGACCTGGAAATCCGCCCGGCGCGACGGATCACCTCTTTCAGGGGGAATCACTGGTGCGGGCAGGCTGCCGGCCACGCTGAGGGACTCACCGGGTTTCATACCGAGCAACGGCTTGAGCTGACCTAACAGGGATTTGCCGGTGGCATCGAGTTGGCGCATTTCAAGTGCGAGGCCTGCGGCTTCGAGTTTCGCCTCGCCGGCATCCACCGCGGAGCCCTCGCCTTTCGCGGCGGTTTCTGATAGAAATCCGGCGAACTCCGCAGCGAGGGTGGATTGCTGGGCCAGCAGTTCGCGCCGCTGGCGGTTGGCCAACAGCCCGACCACCAGCTCACGGGCGGACGCGATGAGACGTTGTTCCACTTCCCTGACCTCCGCCTCGGACGAATGGAGCTCGGCGCCGGAAACCTCCCTCTCGAGGCGCAGCCGGCCGGTGACCGGAAAACGCTGTGAGAAGCCGATTTCAAGCCGCCCCTCGCGGAAGTCCGGCTTGTGCTCGAACGAGGTTTCCAGTTCCGGATTCGCCAGCCGTCCGGCTTGATGGAGCCGGGCGACCAACTCGCGGATGCGCAGGTGCGCCGCCGCCAGATCCGGGTTCTGCGACCGGATGCGATCGCCGACGGATGTCAGGGTGATGACCACCGACGGCTCGGCGGTGAGAGGTGGCGCGAGGAGGGCACAGGCCAACAAGGCGCGGATCAATGGATGCATGTTTGTTAGAAAATGTGGATTTCCACGGGAAGCCCCCGGAGGCATAACGGATGGCCCACGCGCACATGGCGCGGAGCAGGCCGCCCGGATCGGGCGCGCCGGAACGTCAGGAACGGACGCTCAGATCAACGGGGGCTTGTCCAAATCGGCAAACGGGCCGTCGGTGGGCCGTTGCGACTCGCTTCGAACAGGCATCAGCGAGAAACTGAATCCACCCAGATTGGTTGGAGCGTGTTCCTCGGCGACCAAGGGCATCGGGTGGCAGCAGGCATCATGCTGGTGGTGTTCCAGCGGGCATTTCTGGTCGTGTGATGGATCGCAGGGCTGCGCCGGGTCATGGTCGTGGCCGTCATGCTCCTTCATGTGCATGGCCACGAGTCCATCGCAGGGATCCGTCGCAAGGACGTTTCCTGGGATGCCGGCAAGCACGCCGAGCAGCACGAGCCATGTGAAGAGGAATCGCATCAAATCGCCGGACACTCGTTGACGTCCTTTCATGCTTCAAGAGCAAATGCTGCGCGTTTTCTGCCTCGTAGCATTCGTGCCGCGTCTTGAAACCGGGGATGGTTTTGAATACCGGTCACTGTTATACAAAAACCATGAACGCACCATTTTCTGAACATCCACCGTCCATTCCCCGCTTCGGAGAAGCCCTGCGTTTCTGGTCCAAGCTGGGATGGATCAGCTTCGGTGGGCCGGCGGGCCAGATCGCCATCATGCACAAGGAGATCATTGAAAAGCGGCGGTGGATGAGTGAGGAACATTTTCTCCACGCACTGAATTTCTGCATGCTCCTGCCGGGACCCGAGGCGCAGCAGCTGGCCACTTATCTCGGCTGGCGTCTGCATGGCGCGCGAGGCGGCATCGCGGCGGGCGCTTTGTTCGTGCTGCCGTCGGTCTTCATCCTCTTCGCCCTGAGCTGGCTCTTCATGGCGGGCGGCGACATCCTTTGGATCAAGGGGATTTTCTACGGACTGATGCCGGTAGTGATCGCCATCGTTGTTTCCGCGGTGAAACGCATCGGCTCAAAGGCGTTGAAATCACCAAGCCTGTGGGTATTCGCGGTGCTGGCCTTCATCGCGATCTTCTTTTTCAAGGTGTCCTTCGTCATCATCGTTCTAACAGCGGCATTGACGGGTTTTGTTGGCGGGAAAAAGTTTCCCAAACAATTCCCGGCCGGCAAAGGACATGGAAAATCCGGTGCTGAAGAACTGCCATGTGTGGTGCTTCCGCCGTCTCCGCGCGCGAGCTTCGGCCGCACGGCGGTGGTGTCCGCAATTTGCCTCACGCTTTGGTGGCTGCCGGTGCTTGCCGCCGGACTTTTGTTAGGTTGGGAGGGCGTTCACTTTCAGGAGGGCTTGTTTTTCAGCAAGGCGGCGCTTGTCACCATCGGCGGCGCGTATGCGGTTCTGCCCTATGTTTCGCAAATGGCTGTGGAGCACTACCGCTGGCTCGGGCAGACGCAGATGATGGCCGGGCTTGGCCTGGCTGAAACCACGCCGGGCCCGCTCATCATGGTCCTACAGTTCGTCGGCTTCGTGGCGGCATGGCAGCATCCCGGCGACCTGTCGCCGCTCGCGGCCGCATCACTCGGCGCGCTGATCACGACGTGGGTGACTTTCCTGCCGTGTTTCCTCTTCGTGTTTCTCGGTGCTCCCTACGTGGAGGGCATGCACGAGCGCCCCGCCCTGGCCTCCACTCTAACCGCCATCACCGCGGCAGTGGTGGGTGTCATCCTCAACCTCGCGATCTGGTTCGCATGGCACGCGCTGCGGCCGGAGGCGGGCGGCACAGATTGGTTTGTCGCCGTCGTCGCCATCGGTTCATGGCTTGCAATGGAGCGTTTCAAAAAAGGCATCATCCCGACGCTCGCAGTCTGCGCGCTGCTCGGCATGGTCTGGAAGCTGGTGATGTGAACGCTTGTCATCCGCGGAAATCCCCGGAATTCTCGCTTCCATGAAACTGCTCTCATGGAACGTGAACGGCATCCGCGCGGTGCTCGGCAAGGGCTTTCCCGAATTCGTCGCGACGGAAAAACCGGACATCCTCTGCCTCCAGGAAACCAAGGCGCGGCCTGAGCAAGTCCAGCTTCCATTGGAACTCGGCGGCTACCATGCCTACTGGAACTCGGCGGAAAAACCCGGCTACTCGGGCGTTGCCGTGTTCTCCCGCGAGAAACCCCTGGATGTGAAGGTGGGGCTCGGGCACAGCGACCATGACAAGGAAGGCCGCGTCCTCACCTTGGAATATCCGGATTTCATCCTCGTCAATGTCTATACCCCCAACGCACAGGATGAGCTCCGGCGTCTGCCTTACCGCCTGACATGGGATGATGTCTTCCGTGCCCACGTCGCCAACGAGGCTACCCGAAAACCCGTCATCTTCTGCGGAGACTTGAACGTCGCCCACCAGGAGATCGATCTTGCGCGGCCGAAGGAAAACCGAAGGAACCCGGGCTTTTCGGATGAGGAGCGGGAAAGTTTCGGAAAATTGTTAGATGCCGGTTTCACCGATACCTTCCGCCATCACTATCCGGAAAAGACCGCCGCTTATTCATGGTGGTCCTACCGTGCGGGTGCGCGACAGAAGAACGTGGGATGGAGAATCGACTATTTCGGCGTCTCCACGCCCTTGATGAACCGCGTGGCCGATGCGGAAATCCTGCCGCACGTCCATGGCTCGGACCACTGTCCGGTGGGAATCACGCTGGCGTGAATCACTTCACCAACCGGATGCCGCGTTCCTCTATCAGAAGGCTCCGCTTCCTTAACAAGGCGCCGATGGCCTGCTTGAAGGTTCGCTTGCTGACGCCGAGCTCGTCGTGGATCTCCGCCGCGGAACTGTGGTCGCCGATCGCCCAGTAACCGCCGCGGGCTGTTAGTTCCGCGAGGATTCTTTCCTCAAGGCCCATGACCTTCGCCCGGCCCGGGGCATGCAGGCTGAGGTCGATTTTCCGGTCATCGCGGATCGCAATGACATAACCCGTGGTTTGTTCTCCGGGCTGCAGCGGTTGAAAAACCCCCTCGGCGAACAAGAGGCCGCTGTGGGTTCCGTTGACGGCCGCCTGATAGCCCATTTCGGTCTTGCCGAAGATGACAAGGTCCACTTCGTCGCCGGGTTTGAACTGATGGGGCTTGCGGTCCAACTGCCGTGCGATGCGCGTCGATGCGATGATCCTTCCTGACACCTCGTCAAGGTGGACGTGAACGAGGTAGTTGCCACCGACCTCCATGCGAGCCTTTTGTTCGCGGAACGGAACTAACAGGTCTTTTGGCAGGCCCCAATCGAGAAACGCGCCTACTCCGGTGACAGCCACACATTTGAGTTTTGCGATTTGACCCGGCATCACCTTTGGCTTGTCGAGCGTGGCGACGGGCCGGTCTTCAGAATCGTTGTAGATGAAAACGTCGAGAAATCCACCGATTACGTTGTCCGGAGGCACCTCGCGGTGAGGCAGCAGGATTTCGCCAAGCTCGCCGCCATCAAGATAAAGCCCGAAGGGTTTTTCCCTCAGGATTTTCAATGAAGCACGTTCGCCAATTTTCGCCATGCGCGAAAAGATGCATCGCGAACAGGGCGGAGTCGATGTGATTCCTGACGGCACCGGGCATGAAAAAACGGCGGACCTTTGTGAAGGGCCGCCGCGGATGAGTGGATTTTCCGAGGGATCAGACTCAGGCCGGTTTGTTGCCGGCGGTGCGGATTTGCTCGAAAGTCCCTTCGATGAGGTTTTTCCCCTGGTCGCCCAGGCTGTGATAGATGGTGGCCATGGTCTGGATCACACTGGCGGCCGGACCGGCGAAGGTGAATTCGCAGTTCGTGACCTCGCACTTGTTGAGGGCAAAAGCACCGTAACCAAGCACGACGAAGCGGCAGTTGGTGAATTCGCAGGTGTCGTATTCGTGGAAATCGAGGACCACTTCCTCGTTCGAGAATTTGTTGTTGGTGATTTTCATATGGATTTCTGGTCTTTCTGGATGGGAATTACTGGGGCCACCGTTTCGGATGACCTGCTACTCAGAGCGCAACATCGCTTGTGTTGCAACCCCATAGCTTATGAAAATCGCGGGATTCGGATTCTGCTGTCCAGTTGGAAAACCTGACCGGATGTGTGGGGCAGCGAATGATGGAGGAAATGGATGAACGCTGCTGTTTCCCTGCACGTGTTCAACCTGCCTAATACGTGCGCTGCCAGAACTTCCTTTTTCCGCTCTTCGCTGACGGATTCTGTCATTCGTGTTTCCAGAAATCCCGGGAGGATCGCGTTGATTCGGATGTTCAAAACACCATAAGCGGTCGCAAGGTCGGATGTGAGGCCGATCAGGGCGGATTTGGCGGCGGCATACGCTGTCTGTCCCGGCGGGGGATGAAAAGCGGATTGGCTCGATATGAAAACGATATGACCATTCCCTGCCGCCTTCATTCCAGGCAATACGGCGCGTGCACATCGCAAAGCGCCTCCAAAATTGACCTGCCATGTCTCATCCCATGCGGTTTCAGTAAGCCGCGCCAGAGGTGCGTCATGGGTGGTTCCGGCGGCACAGACCAACAGATCCACACGCTTGTTCTGAAAATAATCGAGGACTGCGGCTGCATTCCGCACATCAAGTTCGCCGCTGCCTGTAGAATCGACCTCCCAGCCGGATTCCCTGAAAACGTCGGACAACGCCCGCCCAAGACCACCGGTTCCTCCGGTGATCACCGCGTGGTGAATTTGCTCCTGCATTCCGACACCAGATTGAGCTGGAATGCTGCCGGATCGCAAGGCGGACTCATGGATTTTTGGAACCAGCATGGTGGTTTTCGAACAACCCGGGAAAGACTTGGGAATAACCCACGAATGACCGGGTAAAGCGGATCCTTCCCAAGCTTGATAAGCGAGTCATTGGATTCCAATGCGTTTTATTGTCCAAGTTGTTACAGCCGTGGAACAGGCCTGGTGAAAGCGGGGAACAGGCCTAACAGTTGGTTGTTCACAGTATGAAGAAGAAGATCTTATAGGGTCAAAAATAAAGAATTCATCAAGAGGTCTTGAAACGACCAGGTCCCATGAGCTCGTGAAAGCCCATGGGACCGCTTTGAAAAAGAAAGTGGTTACAGGAGCATCAAGGCCGGCTGCTCGATCAATTTGCGGACCTCCGACAGGAACTGGGCTCCAACAGCCCCGTCGACGACCCTGTGGTCGCAGGAGAGCCCGAGGTTCATGCGTAGACCGGGAATGATTTGGCCGTTCTTGACAACTGGTTTCTCGATCGCTGCGCCCACGGAAAGGATCGCTGCCTGAGGAGGGTTGACAATGGCATCAAATGAATCGATTCCCCACGCTCCCAGATTGGAGACGGTGATGGTGCCTCCGTCGAATTCATCGGGCTTGAGTTTCTTGTCCTTGGCTCGTGCGGCGAAGTCTTTGACTGCTCTTGAAATGGCCAGCAAGGATTTGCTTTCCGCCTCTTTGATCACTGGGGTTACCAGTCCATCCTCTACGGCCACGGCGACGGACAGGCCCACATGCTTGAATTTAACGATGTGGTCTCCCGCAAATGAAGCGTTGATGGCTGGAACTGCTTGTGCCGCGCTAATGACGGCCTTGAGGATGAAATCATTGACCGAGTATTTGTTGCCGTGGGTTTTTTCGGCTTGGTCGTTCACTTGTTTGCGGAGGGCGAGCAGCGGTGCGGCGTCCACCTCCACGTGCAGGTAGAAGTGGGGGATGGTGGTTTTTGAAATGAGCAGCCGTGAGGCAATTACCTTTCGCATCGAGCTCAGCTGGATGATCTCGTCGTTGGCCTTCGCCACAGGAAGAATCGCCTGAGGTGCTGGAGTGTTTGCCACGGGAGCAGTAGCTGCGGTGGCCTTGGATTTCACGGATGCAGCGAGTGCGGCGGCTGCCGCTGCTTCCGTGGATGGTACCGTAGGTGCGGGAGTGGATGTGGTGGGAGAACTTGCAAACGCTTCGACGTCTTTGCGGGTGATACGTCCGGCTGGTCCAGTGCCGCTTACCTTCGAGAGATCGACTTGTTGTTCGAAGGCTACTTTGCGTGCTAAAGGAGACGCCAGGATTCTGGCATCGGACGATGCGGTCTGTGCAGCTTGGGTTGCTAGAGGGGCGGTTGGTTTGACCGTTTCCGGCTGTGCGGTTGGAGTCACCACATGGCTCATCGGGTCCGGCGCGCGACCTGAGTCTCCGTTGAGAACCGCCAGCACCGCGCCGATGGGAGCTTTTTCCCCGGTCTGGATCAGGATCTCTGTGATCACGCCATCATCGAACGCCTCCATTTCCATGGTCGCCTTGTCTGTTTCGATTTCGGCGAGCACATCCCCGATTTCGACGGAGTCGCCGACATTTTTGTGCCATTTGACAAGGGTACCCTCGGTCATGGTGTCCGAGAGTTTGGGCATTTCGATGTTCACAGACATGGTGTGTTAGGGATTTGGAAGTGCGTAGAGAATGGAAAAACGCGGAGTGAATTCCAGTCTTTTTACGGATGGTTGAGGAAACGAAAAGGCGCGGAGAGTTTGGTGCTCGTCCGCGCCTTTGGAAATGGTGATGTCGCTCGGTTCAGGGAGCGATCGGTTTCATCGTAGGAATCAGGCCGATGTTCGGGCTGCCAACGGAACCTTGTGCGCTTGCAAGAATACGGGTGGACTCGGAAGTCGTGCCGCAAGCGTCTTTTTTCGGGCAGTAGTAGCGGACGCAGGGTGCGCCGGAGACCCAGACTTGTTTTTCGACAGTCTTGTAACGCGGCACTTTTTTCTCAATGGTCTGAACCATGCCGCCTTTGCCGCTCTTGGAGTCTCCGGGAGTGACGACTTCTTCGGTGACGATGTCATATTGGCAGGTTTTTACCTGGCGTTTTTCAGTGCGGTAGTAGCCGTTCTGCGCGGATGAACCGAACATCGAGCAGCAGGAAGAGAAACCGAGTGAGACGGCTGCCAGGGACAGGATAAGGGCGAGGTTTTTCATAGGTTGGTGGATGGTGGGAAATCAGAACAGGCAGCAGCAGGAATTCAGCGAGAAAGCCATTGCGATGGCTGCGGCTGCGATGATCAGGCGTGAAGTCATGACTGGAATGCTAGAAAGACTGCCTCCCTTGGCAATGAAAAAGACCACGCTGGGGAAAATGCATCGGGCATCGTCATGGGCACTAGAGAGTCCTGTTTCGCGGAAACCGGTTCAGGCCATGGAGAGCACCTTTTCGACGACTCTTCTCGGGTTCGGAAGTTGCTCATGCTCAATGTGCGGCGAGTAGATGGCTGGGGCGTCAATCGAGCAGACACGCTGGATGGGTGCGTCGAGGTGATCGAAGGCCTGCTCCTGAATGATCATGGCTACCATCGCCGAGACTCCGCCGAAGGGTTTGGATTCATCCACGAGAACGACCCGGTTGGTTTTCCTTACGGTTTTGAGGATGGCATCCACGTCGAGCGGACGGATCGAGCGGAGGTCGAGAACTTCGGCGTTGATGCCATGCTCGGCTTGTAAGGTTTCCGCTGCGGCGAGCGAGTGAATCACCGAACGGCCATGGGCAATGATGGAAATGTCCGTGCCCTCGCGTTTCAGGTCGGCGACTCCCAGTGGAATAACGAAATCACCATCCGCAGGATCTGGAACTTCACCGGAGTTTCCATAGAGCAAGGTGTTCTCCATCACGTAAACCGGATCGTTGTCGCGGATGGCAGCCTTGATCAGGCCCTTGGCATCCGCAGGAGTGGCAGGAGCGCAGACTTTCAAACCTGGGAATGCGGCAAACAAACCTTCCGGTATGTGTGAGTGGGTGGCGCCGACACCGGTTCCGCCATTGGCTGGTCCGCGGACGACGATCGGGCAATTGCAAAGACCACCGGACATATAGCGCACACAGGCGGCATTGGAGACCAGCTGGTCGAAAGCCACGGAGTGGAAGGACCAGAACATAAGCTCAATCACGGGACGCACACCGAGCATCGAAGCGCCGATGCCCATGCCGATGAAGCCAGCTTCGGAAATCGGCGTGTCCACCACACGTTTGTCTCCCCATTTTTTCCAGAGTCCTTCGGTGACTTTGTAGGCTCCGTTGTATTGGGCGACTTCCTCGCCCATCAGGACGACGTTCGGATCGCGGGCGAGTTCCTCATCGAGGCCTTCGCGGAGGGCTTCACGGTAGGTAAGAATGCGAGACATGGAAAATGGCTAAATGGGATGGGAGAGGAGTGGCAGGATGTTTCAGCTGTCGAAGAAATGACGGCCGATTTTGGATGCCGGGGTCTGGTTGTCGCTTTCCCAGTAAACATCGGTGCTGATGTCTGCGATGGTTGGAGCGGGGGACTCGTCGGCGAACTTGACGGCTGCTGCGGCTTCTTCAGCGGCGGTCTTGTTGATTGCAGCCGCACTGTCTTCCGTGAGAATACCTTCGGCGATGAGCTTGCGGCGGAAGACGGAGATCGGGTCGTGGTTCTGTTTGTAGTTTTCGATTTCCTCCGGCGTGCGGTATTTCTTGTGGTTGGCGTCCGCGATGCTGTGGCCATAGTAGCGGTAGGTGTCGATTTCCAGCAAGGTGGGCTTGAACTCTTTGCGGGCCCGCTCCATGGCGATGTGGGTTTTCGCGCGGACTTCGTAGAGGTCCGAGCCGTCGATGACATCCCATTCCATGCCGTAGGCCTCGCCACGCTGGGCCAGGCATCCACCATAGGCGGACGAGCGTTCCTGAGAGGTGCCCATCGAGTAGCCGTTGTTCTCGATCACGTAAACGACCGGGATTTCGAACAAGGCGGCGAGGTTGAGCGATTCGTGAAAAGCGCCTTGGTTCACCGCGCCATCTCCCAGGTAGCAGAGGCAACAGCCTTCGCGTCCGAGATATTTCAAGCCGTAGGCGAGGCCGAGTCCCAAAGGCGTCTGGCCGGCGACGATGCCGTGGCCACCCCAGAAATTCTTGTCTGGTGCGAAAAAGTGCATTGATCCACCCTTGCCCTTGGAGCATCCGGTTTGCTTGCCGAACATTTCCGCCATGCACTCGTTCATGCCCATGCCGACGGCCAGCGCATGGCCGTGATCGCGGTAGGCGGTGATGAAGTGATCGTTCGGACCGCCAAGCGAGATGGTCCCGACCGCGACAGCTTCCTGACCAATGTAGAGATGGAGGAAACCGCCGATTTTTCCGCCTTGGTAATATTTCAGCCCCGCCTGCTCGAAGCGGCGGATGCGCACCATTTGTGAAAACAGTTCGATTTTTCGCTCCGGCGTGAGAGCTTGGTTGATGGGTGAGTTGGCGAAATCGAGGGCGGAAGAACTGTCGCTGGTCATGGGCGGCTATGGAAATGATCGAATCATGCGGAAAAACCGGATGCTGAGGTTTTTCAGTGGGATTTGGCGTAGGTCGGTGCCGGGATGGATTCGGCGGCCTTGGGCAGTCTGACACGGGATGCCAGGAAAATGCCGGTGAAAAGCACATTGGCGGCGGTCAGGTTGCGGAGGAAAACCCATGAGGGAAGCACATCGCCAGGAGCGCCGGTCCACAGCGATTGTGAGAGACCGGTCAGGGTTTTTGAATAGCGAGGATCCAGCATCCATGCGGCACCACAAGTGATCAGGTGAAAAGTGATGGCCGCCACTGCGGAACCAACCAGCAGGGTGGCGAAGCCGCGTTGGGAAAGCGACTTGCCGAGGAAATAGGTGGCTGTGATGGCGATGGCTGTCGTTGCGAAATCAAGCGGATTGGCTGTGTGACCGACCCCAAGCGGGAAGGTCACCGCCCACACAGCCAGCGGGATTGCGAAACCGCGCCAGCCCGGAGCCATCAACGCACCACAGAAGAAGAGAGCCAGCAATGGCTGGAAATTCGGAAGGGTTTCCGGGAAGGCGCTTCCAACGGCGCGGAAGGCGATGAGTAGACCGACAATCAGACAGACAGGTAGGTAGCGGTTCATGGCGGCACAAGAATTGCGGATTTTAAGAGCTGCGGCTAGGCGAAAATATCGCATCGGGCAAGGTTTTTTGGATTCCGTTTGCGGGACGGGCGAAATAGTTTCCCTGAATGGACTGGGACGCATTGCTTGAATCCGCCTGGGCGGCGAGGGACCGGGCATACGCGCCATACTCTAAATTCGCTGTTGGAGCGGCGCTGCTGGCGGCGGACGGGAGGATCTTCGCAGGCTGCAACGTGGAGAACCTTTCCTATGGACTCACCAATTGCGCCGAGCGCGTGGCGATTGGTTCGGCGGTGGCGGCTGGTGTGAGGGACTTTGTGGCGGTGGCCGTCGTCGCGGATACGACTGTCCCTATTTCGCCCTGCGGCGCGTGCCGACAAGTGCTTGCGGAATTCGGGGTGCCCCGCGTCATAACGGCGAACCGCCATGATCGGCTGGAATTCGCGATGGAGGAACTTCTGCCTAGAGCCTCGGCGGGCATTCTTGATCGCGGGGAATGAATTGTTCCACGTGGAACGCGGCTCGTTTCCAGACTTGAGCCTGCGCGACCGCAGGCTATGTTCCGCGTCCCGCGATGTTCCGATACCCCAAGGTTTATGATGTGATTGTGATTGGCGCCGGCCATGCCGGAGTCGAGGCCGCCATGGCCGCCGCTCGGCTTGGCTGCGAGGTCGCGGTCCTCACCCAGAACCTGGACACCATCGGCCAAATGTCCTGCAACCCGGCCATCGGCGGCCTCGCCAAAGGTCATATGGTCCGCGAAATCGACGCTCTCGGCGGCATCATGGGGCTTAACACCGACGCAACCGGCATTCAGTGGCGCATGCTAAACGCCTCCAAAGGCCCCTCCGTCCGCGCCCCCCGCGCCCAGTGCGACAAGAAGGCCTACCAGTTCCGACTGAAACGCGAACTGGAAGCCATGCCCGGCGTCGAGATCCACCAGGGCAACGTCGCCGATATCCTCGTCGAAAACGACCACGTCACCGGCATCGCCACCTCGCTCGGCATGGAGATCGCCGGGAAATCGGTCATCCTCAGCGCGGGCACCTTCATGGGTGGCCTGATGCACGTCGGATTGAAGAACGAAAAAGGCGGCAGGATGGGGGATGCCACCTCCATCGTCTCCGAGTCCCTCAAGCGCCTCGGTTTCGCAGTCGAGCGTTTCAAGACCGGCACCCCTTGCCGTCTCAACGGCCGTTCCATCGACTTCTCGAAATGCGAACGCCAGGACGGCGACACGCCCGCACCCAAGTTCTCCTTCATGGCCGATACCCTTCAGCGCGGCCCGGACGACCTCTTCACCCTGAATCCATGGGGCGACCCCACGTTCCACATGGAACAATTGCCCTGCTGGATCACCTACACCAACCCCCGCACCCACGAGATCATCCGCGGAAACCTCCACCAATCGCCCATGTATTGCGGCGTGATCGAAGGGGTCGGCCCGCGCTACTGCCCGTCCATCGAGGACAAGGTCGTCCGCTTTTCTGAAAAGGAGCGCCACCAGGTTTTCCTCGAACCCGAGGGCCGACACACCCTCGAATACTACGTCAACGGCGTCTCCACCTCCTTGCCCTACGAGGTCCAGCTCGATTTCCTCCGCTCCATCTCCGGTCTCGAAAACTGCGAGATCCTGCGCCCCGGCTACGCTGTGGAGTATGACTACTGCCCGCCCACCCAGCTCCGGCAGACGCTCGAAACCAAACAAATCTCCGGTCTCTACTTCGCCGGTCAGATCAACGGCACCTCCGGCTACGAGGAAGCGGCAGGGCAGGGGCTGATCGCCGGGACCAACGCCGCGCTTAAAGTCCTCCAGAAACCCGAGTTTGTTCTCGGCCGGGACGAGGCTTACCTCGGCGTCATGATCGACGACCTCGTCACCCGAGGCTGCACCGAGCCCTACCGCATGTTCACCAGCCGCGCCGAATACCGCCTGCTGCTCCGTCAGGACAACGCCGACCTCCGTCTTACTCCCCGAGCCGCCGCGATCGGCCTCGTTTCCGGCGAACGCGTACGCCGCGTGGAGGAAAAACTCGCCGGTCTTGAGAAAGCCGACCGCTGGGTCCGTCTGGCTGTCCACGAGGGACTCAAGCTCGATCAATGGTTCCGCCGCAGCGAAAACTCCTGGGACATGCTGCCCGAACCTGTCCTCGCAGAGTTCCACGTGGAACTTTGGGCACTCATTGAAACCCACTTCAAATACGAAGGCCACCTCGGCCGCCAGCAGGCACAGATCGAGCGCATGTCCCGCCAGGAAAGCCGCCGCATCCCGCAAAGCCTCGATTACACGACCATCCGCGGCCTGAAAAAGGAAGCACAGGTCCGCTTCACCGAGATCCGCCCCGCCACCCTAGGCCAGGCCGGCCGCATCCCCGGCATCACTCCCGCCGATGTCGCCATGCTCGTCATTTGGTTGGAAAAACTCGAGCGCGAGGCCGCTGCCGGACCCGCCTGAAACGCTCCGAGCACTACAAATAGTAGCCTCAAGCACCATCCGCACCCGCATGTGGATTCGGTGGATCAAGCCAACGGATGGCTCGACGCAGCCACCGCTTCTGTGAATGCTCTCCCGCATGTGCCGTCACCGCATTCTTTCTGTTGTCCTTTCACTCCTCACCCTGAGTCAGATTCTCGTTGGACAACGCCTTGATACCCTCTTGGAAGACGGCTGGCGCTTCCAACAGGGAGATCAGTCAGGCGCGGAAGCCATCGCATTCAAAGACAGCGACTGGAAAACCGTGACCGTCCCCCACACTTGGGACCGGGTTGACGAAACACAGACCGCTCCCACGCGCGGCCCGGGTTGGTACCGCAAGACACTGGATTTCCCGCAAATCCTCCCCGGCCAACGCACCTTCCTGCGTTTCGAAGCCGCCTCGCTGGTGGCCGATGTCTACCTGAACGGCTTCAAACTCGGCCAGCATCGTGGCGGATTCACCGCCTTCACCGTCGAGATCACCAACGAGATCAAACGCGGCCCCAACCTGCTCGCGGTGCGCGTGGACGACTCCCATTTCGAAGACATCGCTCCGCTCAGCGGCGATTTCACCATTTTCGGCGGACTCTACCGGCCGGTGCACCTCATCACCACCGGCCCGCTTTGCATCAGCCCCTTAGAAAACGGCAGCCACGGCGTCCACATCCGGCAGACCGAAGTCAGCCACGAGCGGGCCATCGTCGACGTGGCCGCCTACCTCTCCAACAAGAACCCCGACGCGAAACCCTACGTCCTCCGCACAACCATCCGCGACGCCACTGGAACCTTGGTCATCATGAAGGAATCTCACCCGAACCCCAACGCCTGGATTTCCGATGATGCCCTCACCTTCGAAAACCCCCACCTCTGGGACGGCATCGCCGATCCCTACTTCTACACGGTGCAAGTCGAACTGATCGTCGACGGCAAAGTCATCGACACCGTCACCCAGCCGCTGGGCCTGCGCTTTTTCCACTTCGACAAAGACACCGGCTTCACCCTCAATGGCCGTCCCTACCGCCTCCGCGGAGTCTGCAAGCATCAGGATCACGGCGGCAGCGGTTGGGCCACCAGCCACGAAGACTTGGAAGAAGACATGGCCATCCTCCGCGAAATGGGTGCCAACGCCGTCCGGCTCGCCCACTACCCGCACTCCGACGACTTCCTCACCCTCTGCGACCGCTACGGCATCCTCGCCTGGTCCGAGATCCCGCAGGTGGACGTGCTCGGAAAATCCGACGCCTTCACCGAAACCTCC
>CANBTO010000019.1 GCA_947372405.1 Verrucomicrobiaceae bacterium | reverse complement strand
CCGGGACGGTGGCGGCGGAGTGGGATCCGGGAAGAAAAACACCGGGACCTGTTTCCAACTGTGAAATCGTGTTCTGCACCGAGAGCGCTGACTGGATTATTACCGCCATGACCAGCACGACACAGGCGGGTATGTTTGCAGTACACATGGAAGAATGGTTTTTCATGATCCATGCATCATCATGAGTTCGCCGTTCATGTGCAAGCTAAATGATGGGTTTGTGGCCCGAAACTACGGCGCCACCGTGACCTCGATTCGATAGAAACGTTTCTTCGCCAACGATGGCGGCGGGCTCGTGGCGGTGCCGTCGTCGGTCCAGTGCTGGGTCGCTCCGGTGCCGGTGATGGAGCTGCCTGCGGTCAGCCATGAGGAGAGGTTGTCGCTGTACATCACCCGGTAGCTGCGGCCCGTGACGGTGGAGAAGGTGAGTGCGTTCGAGCCGGACAAACTATTTCGTGACACGCTGAATGCATATCTGTCCGGAATTTCCGCAGCGGTGCCGAAGATGTATTCCTGGAGATTGTTCAGGCCGTCCCCATCACGATCGAGCTCTGCGTCGGCCGGATCCAGCCCGTTGAGCCCGTGGGCGGTTTCATACGCGTCGGGAATGCGATCTCCATCGCGGTCATCAGCCCCTTGCTGGAGGAAACTGACGCTGACCAAGTTCGATAATGCGGCTTTACCGGAGGCATCCACGGCAACGGCTGTCAACAGGTGCTCACCAAGCGGCGGAGTATTCCAACTCAATTGATAAGGTGAGGATGTGTCTTCGCCGAGCTTGGTGTTTCCATCGAAAAACTCCACGCGCGCCGCAGCCCCGCTGACACTGGCGGCAAGTTGCATCGAAGAAGGCTGCACATAAACCGCACCTTGAAACGGGCGGGAGAGCGAAACCGTCGGCAGGACGGAAGCGGTCGTCGAGAAACGACGCACCGCACCGGTGCCGATGCTGTTACCGTCCGAAGCGGTCGCATACCATTCGTAACGCGATCCGGTTTCCAATCCGGTCCATGTCAGGTTCGCGGAGGTCACTCCGGCGGCGAGATTGACCGTGCCGATGGGAATCCATCCGGTGGTCGAGCTCTGCATGTCATAAGGCAGCGTGAAGGTGCCGAGCGCGGTGGTGACATCGGTGGTGGTGGCCAGGCGGTTCAGGCTGGGGGAATACATTTCCGCGGTGATCAGGTTGTTAGCTGGGGAGAACCTGAAGGTGCGCAGGAAGCCGTTGCCGCCGTTGTCCGCCTCCTGATAGTTCTGGAGCACGCTGTGGATGTCATGTCCCTGGAACGTATCGGTGCGGCGGCCCTCGCCGTGGATGTGGCCGCACATCATGAGGAACAGGTTGGGGTTGTCCTTCAGCTCGTTGTAGATGTTCTGCCCCTGGGTGCTGAACTGCGCGGGGTTTCCGGCGTTGAGAATGTAGTGGCAGGTAACGATCCCGCGGCGGTTCGGATAAGCCTTTAGAAGCGCATCCGCCCAGTCGAGCACCGCCTGATAGCCCGCAAGCGGGCCGTCGTTGTATTCGAGATGGATGATGATGAAGTCCAGTCCACTGGCGCTGAAGAGTTGATAGTTGTTGTTGTTGTTCGTGCCGAACCGGCCGCCATAATAGTTGCGCCCCGCATAGCGCGAGGTGCCGAAGTATTGATTGTAGAACGCGGTGGTTCCCGCACCATCGCCAGTACCCATGTCATGGTTGCCCGGCGCGACGCCCCACGGGATGCCGTAGGCTCGCAGGGTGGTGCTTTGGTTTTCAATCGTCTTCATCGCCGCATCCGCGCGGATCCATTCGGCAGGATCTCCCGCGAAATCGCCGTTCTGGACGATGTCCCCCATGTGGCTGACAAACGCGATGTTCCGTGTGTCCCGGTTGTTGCGGATCCATTCAGTCTGCGTGTTGAAATAGGCAATGTTCGCGCCGATACCGGGCGGGACCGGATAGATGAAAGCATTCTCGGAATAATACTGGGTGTCGGGAATGGCCACTACCGTGAAGTCCGGCCCGGGCGCGAGCGGGGCGGTCTTGCGGCCGTAGAAAGTGACGGTGGTCGCGGCGTTTTCCGGGTCGGACACGTTCACGCCCACCGTGGTCGAGCCGCCGATCCCGGCCGCTTCGTTCGCAGGCGCGGCGGACGTCACCACAGGAGGAAGGTTTGATTCGTCCACGAAACTTCTGGCGTTGACCCAGACCGGCGCGACCTCACCTGATAGAGTTCCAGAGGGAGTGGCGGCACCCGTCTGGGTGGTTCCCGCAGCAGACGATCCAGAGGCTTCATCCAATCCGAAGCGTGCGATCATTCCGGCCTGACCCGACACGATCTTCACATCCTTTTTGGCCAGGATCTGGGCCGCGGTGCGCGCGGTGTTCCAGATGCGGACCTCGTCGATCACTCCCTGGAAATAACCATAGTTCGCGCCAGTCGAGTCGATGGCGGTACCGATGCCAAGTCCCTGTATGCTGTCCGATTGCGGCACCACGCCGACAAACGCAGCAGGCGATCCAAAAGGAACGGATGTGGATTCCGCCACTCCATTGACATAAAGTTTCCAAGTGGCGGTGGAGGTGTTGTAAGTCGCAGCCACATGATACCACACGCCGTTCTGGAGGATGGTGGATCCGATGATCGGAAAGTTCTGGCCAGCCGCGTATGCGCTACCGTTGTTAGTGGCGCTTCTTTGTTCGAAATCCGCCGCCAGCCTGCCTGCGGCATCAATTCCCAGGAAATAGTTCCCGTCCTTGGTGCTGCCATCCTCTTCAGCCGCGCCTTTCGCAATCAGCGGCACTGCGATCACACCGCCACTGCCGCTCGATGCGGCAACGCCTGTACCAGTCCGCAGGAAACGGCATTCCAAAGTGAAGTCCGTGGCTCCGAAAGCCGCCGCGCTCGCAGGCCCGCCGCCCATCGTGACATAACTCGAGCTGCCGTTGAAAAACAACCCGGTCTCATTGTCGGCGAGAAATGCGAAGTCATCCACCGCAAGTCCCTGTTCGTTGCCGGATTCGTTGTCATCACGGATGCGCAGCCACAATTCCTGTCCCGGTGCCCATGAAACACCACTGACCACGGCCACCCGGACCGTGCGGTTTTCCACAGCGTTTCCCGACAGTGCGGCCGGCGTGGTACCGGATGAAACCGGCGCACTGAAGGTGGCGGCGGACACCGCGTTCCATGTGCCGCTTGAAATGCCGGACGCGCCGAACTGATAGTCCACGAGCAAGGCGTGTGTGGATGCCGAGGAACTCTTGAACCACTGCTCTCCGGTGTAGGTGAGAGTGAACTTCGTGAGCACCTTGCCGGATTGGTTGACCAGCCGCACGCCATAAAAAACCGGTCCGCCCGCCGAAGCCCGCGAACCCAGCGCCCGGTCCGTGGACGCGGCGGCACCGAAACTGAAAAGGCCGGCGTTGGGGGCCTGAGTGGTGTCGTCAAAAGCCGAAGCCGAACCTCCGAGCGTGCCATCCGTAATGTTGAAGGTCGATTTGCTGGCATACCAGCCTGGCAAGGTGAGGTTGTCCGTCCAGGCAACATTGACCGTATTGTTAGATGTGCTGGCCAACGTGTCGAAGTTCTGGCTGTAAACACCCCCCGTATAGGCGACCTGCCCCCGGAGCGTGGGAACAAGGATCAGGGTGACAAATACCATGCGTCTCATAAGGATCATTTGGTGTTAGACACGGTGGTTTCTGTCGATGGTTCGAGCGAGGCCAGTGCCAGCTTTGCTTCCTCCATCAGTTTGGAAATTTCGGGTGATCCGCGTTCCAGATTCGGCAGGGCATCCAGATGTGCGGCGAGCTTCCTCCATGCCTCGCGCGATTCCGACTTGCGCCCCGCCTCGCAAAGAATGGTGGCGCGTCTGGCCATCCATGGTTCCGGTCGTGGCGCGGTTTCCTGCATGGCGGCCACCCTGAAGAGCGCCGCATTGTAATCATGCGCAGCGATTTCCAGATCCATCGCGCGAAGGACGAGCCGGGGAACGGCTCCAAGTTGATCTATGCCATCTGACAAGGCTTTCAGGGCCTCTTTTTCCAATCCCTCCGCGATCAGGCAATCTGCACATTCCATCACAAGCCCGGGATCCTGGACGGGGAAGTTTCCCAACACCTTGCGGAAATCCGAAAGAGCCTCCTGCCTGCGATCCAATGCAATCAATGCACGGGCGCGGGAAACCATGGCCAGGGGATCATCCGACTTGTGTTCAAGGGCGCGGTTGAGCAGTGGCAGCGCGTCCGCCGCACGTCCGGATTCCTGAAGCGTCCGGCCAAGCGGCAGGTCCAGATCCATTTCGGGATCCAGTTGTCGCGCACGTTCATAGTCCCTGAGCGCCGCAGACCAGTCCTGATGCTGCCGTTCCAGATCGGCGCGCCAAACGAAAAGCCGGGCATCCGTTGGCCTTTCCCCGATCTGTTTGGAGACCGCCAACAAGCGCTCATGGATGGCGCCATGCGCGAAAACATTACCAACCGGAACTAGCCAGACAGACATTCCGATCCAGATGCCGAGCGTGGGGGGAAAGCTCATTTGCTGGCCGTTCCTTACCGTAGTTCTGGGAAATGATCAACGCCGCGCGGATATTTATCGCGTAGGTAGTGCCGGATGCGCCTGGAACCCGGCGTTCTGATAGAGGACCGGCTGTCACTGCAACGGCGTTCTTTTCCGCGTCGGATTCCACCGCCGGGCTTGTCAAAACCGACCGTCTGGTGAAACTACGATCCTCCGCCACTTTTGAGGGGCGGGATTTTCCAAAAGCATCATGCACTTTCTCGGGATTGAAATCGGCCACAGCGGAACCCGCGCCGTGGCGCTGGACCTCGAATCCGCCGTGATCCGCGCGGAGGCATGGGTGCCCCATGACTGGATCGAGGGCCTGCCCGCAGGCTATCGCGAGCAGAACCCCGCGCAATGGATCGACGCCGTGGACCGCGCGGTGCGCCAATGTCTCGCCGCGCTGGAAGGCCAGCGGGACAGGGTGGCAGCCATCGGCGTTGCAGGTCCGCAGCGCGGACTCGTCCTGCTCGACGACTCGAACCGCATCATCCGCCCTGCGAAACTGGCGGGCGATCTCTCGGTGAAACGACAGGCCGATGAGATCGCAAGGGCCTTCGGCGGCGCGCCCGGCCTGATCGAACTTGCCGGCCAGGCACCCGGCGTGGAGTCCGCTGCCGCGGAATGCCTGTGGCTCAAACAGCACGAGCCCTACCATTTCCAACGCGCCGCGAGTTTCCTGACAGCACAGGATTTCATCGCCTACTGGCTCACCGGCGAACGTGCCACCGAGCCCGGCAGCGCCTCGGGCACCGGCCTGCTGGACATCCGCAACCGCACCTGGTCGGCGGAACTGCTGGATTTCATTGATCCGGGACTCGCTGCGAAACTGCCGCCGATCCTTCCATCCGACCAACCACGCGGGCTGCTCCGTCCGGCGCTTGCCAAGGAATGGGGTGTTTCCGAACTCGTCCAGATAGGCGCGGGCAGCGCGGCACCGATGCTTTCCGCGCTGGCGGCCGGCTGTGTGGCGAACGGCACGGTCGTAGTGGAACTCGGAGCTACCGGAGTGATCGTAGGAGTCGGTGAGGCTCCCGTCATCGACTACCGGGGCGAAATCACTCCCCTTTGCAGTGCCACCGGTTCGTGGCTCGGTCTGGCCACCACGACCAACGCCGCCGTCGCGCCCGAGGTGATGCGCCGTCACTACGGCTGGACCGCCGCGCAGTTCGAGGCCATGGTGGCGGGCGTCGCGCCCGGCGCGGACGGCCTGCTGCTGCTGCCTTATCTAACGGGAGAGTCGATCCCGCGGCTGCCGGACGGCACGGGCGTGCTGCACGGCATCACGGCGGAGAATTTCACCCCCGCCCACATGGCGCGCGCCGCCGCAGAGGGCGTGGCGCTCGGCATGGGCTACGCGATGAGCCGCCTGCGCGATCTGGGTTTCGATCCGCTGGAAATCCGTCTGTTAGGCCCGGGCATCGTCAGCCCGATGATGCGCCAGCTCATGGCCGATGTCTTTGGAGCACCGGTGGTGCCGGTTTCGAGCCGCCAGGGGGCCGCCGTAGGAGCCGCCATGCAGGCCGCCGTCGCCTTCTTCCACCAGTGCGGTGAGTCGCTCGGTTTCGAGGAGATCGCCAGCTACCTTGTTGCAGGCGACGCCGAATCACGTTGTGAGCCGGATCTGCAGGCCCACGAGATCTATCAGGAAATGATGTCCCGCCAGCAATACCTCGTCGATACCTTGCATCCCGCCGGTTTCCTGTGACGGCAGACGTTTCCCCGATCCCGATGAGAAGGAAAAAAGGCAGTGAGATCCGCAGCGACCGCAAGTCCGCGCTGATTGGCACCGCCGCCGGATGGACGATGAGGCTGCTCGCCGCCACGCTGCGCCTTGAAGTACGCGATCTTTGCGGGATCAGCTCGCCGAAAGCGGACGTTCCGCCGGTCATCTACATTCTCTGGCACAACCGCTTTTTCAGTGTTCCCCCCGCTTGGAACAAAATCTGCGGATCGCAACGCAAGGCCGTCACCCTGACCAGCGCCAGCCATGACGGGGACATGGTCGCGCGGGCGATGGCGGTGTTCGGACTGGGTGCTGTTAGAGGCTCCACCTCGCGTCGCGGCGTGGCCGCGCTCGTCGGCCTGAAGCGCGCCCTGCAGGAAGGTCTGGACATCTGCCTCACGCCGGACGGCCCGCGAGGTCCCCGCTACAAGATCCAGCCCGGCGCGATCAAGCTCGCGGAGTCCAGCGGCGCACCGATCGTGCCGGTGCATGTCCGGTTTTCCTCCGCATGGCGCTTGAAAACCTGGGACCGCTTCGTCATTCCCAAGCCCTTCAGCCGGGTGGAAGTCACCTTCGCCGAACCCATCACCGTGCCGCGCGGCCTCGATGAAGCGGCGTTTGAAAACCAGCGGCTGCAAATCGAAACCCTGATGATCCAAGGCACCGACGATGCCTGAAACGCCCAAACCAGAATCCCATGAACATACCCCGCATTCTCGATGGAAAATCCGTGGCAGCAGCCGTGCTTGAAGAGTGCCGCGCTGAAGCCGCTGCTCTAACAGCCAAGGGCGTCGTGCCCGGGCTCGCCGTGGTCGTGGTCGGTGACGATCCGGCATCCAAGGTCTATGTCGGCTCGAAGGTGCGCACCTGCGCCGAGCTCGGATTCCACTCGCTCAAGATCGAGCTTCCGGCGCAAACCACGCAGGAAGAGCTGCTTGAAGTGGTCCGCAAGCTCAACGCGGATCCCGCGATCCACGGCATCCTCGTCCAATCACCGCCGCCGAAACACATCGACGAGGAGGAGATCATCCGTACCATCGATCCACGCAAGGACGTCGATGGCTTCCATCCGGAAAACGTCGCCAAGCTCGCGCTCGAGGATCCCACCGGCTTCGTCCCCTGCACACCCGCGGGCTGCATGAAACTGCTGGAAGTGGCCGGCATTTCCACCCAAGGCGCGGAAGCCGTCGTCATCGGCCGCAGCATGATCGTCGGCAAGCCGATGGCGCTTCTGTTAGTCTCGAAGAAATCCAACGCCACCGTCACCATCGCCCACTCACGTTCGAAGGACCTGCCTGCCATCTGCCGACGCGCGGATATTTTGGTAGCCGCGGTCGGACGCCCGGAAATGGTCAAGGCGGACTGGGTCAAACCCGGAGCCATCGTCATCGACGTCGGCATCAACCGCGTGGAAGACGCCAGCAAAAAATCCGGCTACCGTCTAACAGGCGACGTCGCCTATGACGAGGTCGCGCCGCTCTGCTCCGCCATCACCCCCGTCCCCGGCGGAGTGGGCCCGATGACCATCGCCATGCTGATGAAGAACACGCTGCAGGCGGCGCGGCAGTTGGGATAAGGAGGAGGGACACTCTGTCCCTCGCAGAGCATTGTTGTCCTGATTCAAAAATGAATGTTTCCATCCTGTTCTGGTTGGTCGGGGGTCTGCTCCTCCTTTCATTTCTCATCGATCTGCTATCGCTCTCCGGCCTTGTGTGGGAGATCCCGTCCGCCAGCAGGGCGATCTACTCCAAGGTGTGCGGTTACATCGTGGTCGAAACTCCTGAGGATATTCGTGTCGCCTCTGCAAATGGACTGATCAAGCCGGGCGATGTTCTGATGGCAAATCACCATCAGCAGATGACGGATGGTGAACCCTCCCTATTTTCAATTCATCCCTCAATCGTCGGCCGACCGGCCGGAACCGAACTGCTTGTCGTTTCGATCCGCCCGGCGCTTCTGGTTCTGCATGAGATGCCCACCACGGGTAGAGTTGCTACTGGCCGGGCAACGGACGGGTAAGAGCCTCTTTGGCATTCCAGCGCCTGATTTCCTCGCGGAATTTGTCCGGATACCAGCGCCGCTGGTCCGCCTCCCGCGCGAATGGCGTGTCCTTGAAACGCGAGATCAATTCCTCGAAAAACGGATCGACGCCGTCTTCTTCTGCCGGCAGCCAGGTGCCGCCTTCGGCGAGCATCATCGCGGCCTCGTTCGAGTCTGAAGGAAGCATGTGGGCGGCCTGACGCGCCATTTGCGCGGCGACGAAACGGTAATGGAAGCGCGGCTTTCCGAAGAGCTGGTTTTTCCTCAAACGATATACTTCATCGGAAGAAGAGAGCAAAGGAAGAGGCTGCATGGGTTTCTTTACTCCGAAAACGTTATACAAGAGCTTGCCATTGGCATCCTCATCCCAACCGTAATCGAGTCTTTTACCGAGCGCCATACGCCCTTGCGGCAGTTGCTCGGCAGGATAATACCCATTCCAAACGGACGCGTCAGGCTCTCCTTCGGCACCGAAGAGTTCCATGCCGAACCAGCGATGATAACGCGCGGCTTCCATCAAAGCGGTGGCCCGAACATTGGTGTCCACCCGTTTGTTGGCGGACAATCGCCTCAAGGCCACATACCGGTCGAAATAGGGAAGGATGGCCGGAGGATAGAAAGCGCGTGCACGCGTGAAATAATTTTCACGACCAAGCTTCCGTGCAATCACATAGAGGATCCGGTTGGTCTGATCTTCGGTCCATGAATCATGCCATGCCTCCCAGCGCCCCGGCGAGTCTTCATCAGGATTGATCACTTCCGGTTTGAGTTCAAGTCCATGCTTGTTGATAAAATTCAACAGCTCATCACATGACATGAGCTGCTCCGCCACGTATGCGGCGTCATGTGGGCATTTTGCGTCTAGAAACAACATGATTGCTCCCTCGAAATCCGATTTCGAAAGACGAACCGTGCCGCACTCAGCGAGGAAGATGGAGTTCCTCACGGATTCGGAATCGGGAGACTCGTCGCCGATGTGTGAATAGTTTTCCGTTTCCGTGACCGAGACGATGCGGGATCGCTCGTCAGACGGCATGAGTCTGAGAGCGTCCGCATAACAGACTGCGGCCTCATTCACGGCACCACGTTGCAGGGCGAGCTTTCCCGCGATCCAACGTGAGGCCCACGTTCTCTTACTGCGTGCGATGGCACGCCTCGACAAGTCGTATTCGCCCTTCTGGTAGAGCAACACTGCGAGATCCGCCATCGCAGGATCGCCGGTCACCCCGGCAACTTCGAGATCCTTCATCCATTGCTTGAGGTTCTCCAACTGCTTGTCATCGCCCCCACCACCGGCGAGTTCCGTCGCGACGATCGCTCTCGCAAATGGATTCCGCGCGGCCTCCATTCGTAATGCCTTGTCCTGAGCCAAACCGATCCGCCAGGCGGCTTCATCGAGTGCCTGCACGTAACGCGCACGCTCGTTTGCTTTCACATTGTAATAATGAACACTCAGTGCTTCGAGTGACGGAGCCGAATTCCGGGATTCCGCAAGCAAACCCAGTGCGGCGGGCAATGTGCGTAAAGAGTCTTCGCAGCTTTCATCCAGCGCGGCGTGTATAACTTTGCCTAGAGCTTCGGGGACGCGCGATTCCAGAGTGGTCTTCATCAGCATCCATGCCGCCCAGGTGGAACGCGCGCGCCGGTTTTCCAGCGGCAGATCCAGCAACTCCTGCCAATCCTTGCGCGCGGCGGAGATATCGCCATGATGGAGTTTCTCCACCCCCTCGGCGTAGAGGCGGAATTCGACGGGGATTTCCTCCGGCCATGATTTCGAAGCAATCCACGGATGAGTGTCGATTTTCGTCTGTCGGGCGTGCGCCAGTTGTTGCTCGGACAACTGCCTTTTCTCCGCGTCTTCCCAGCGGTAAAGTTGTCCGAGGCGGAGCAATTCGTAGTCATCTATCAGATCTTTCGCCCGCGCTTCCTCCACTCCATGTGATTTCAATACCCGCCTGAAATCCGAAACATCCACATCCAGAGTGGATGGCAGTTTGTCACGCCATGTCTCCGTGTTCTTCGCTGCGGCGAGGAGTTTCCCGGGAACCGGTGGCGCAGCCTTCAATCGTTTGAAATCATGACCGACAAGATGATCCGGCGCTTTGAGAATTGCCCGCGACGCTGAGATGAAAGCCGATGTCAAATTAGGGCCGCAAGCATAGCCTATCGCAAGGGCCGAACCGAAAACCACCGCGGCACGCAGGATGTTGTTTTTCATGGTTCGATTTCGAATTTCCCTGCACTTTCTATAGATTTTTTTCGGATCCAGCCAAGCGTTATCGAAGTTCCCGCCTTGATTGGCCGCGCATGTGAAGAATGGAATATGACTCCTTCCGGCGTGGTCTCGGCAGTGTAAAAACTTGAGCCATCCGCGCCGATCATTTCCTGAGTGCGGAACGTGACGCGCCGGGGTGGTGAAGCGTCTCCATCGCCGGCATTGGTGAGCGTGAGATCCTCGTGTCCGTCCGCCGCAGCTCGCGATGCGACCTCCCAACGTGCGGTTGGAACGCGGCCTTCCATGACGGAACGCAGTTGCGCCAGACTCCAGTTGCGTTCATCGGCAGGCACCGGCAGGCGATACCAGACGATGCCGGTCATCCACGCGGGACGTGTTTGTTTCCATTCCTGCAAAAGTTCCAAACAAAGAACCGGATCCGCGGAAGCTTCCCTGAGGGTCACACCCGGCGGTGGCGACACGATGCGTTCCTCGGAAGCGACATCGAGCCAGGCACCGCTACCGTCCACCGCGACGACCGAGCCGTAGGTTGGCAATGCCACTCGGAAAGGAACTCCCGCGCGGGAAGCTTCGAGGACCGCGCGTCTTGCCGTGGCCGCAACCATCAAGACCGGGTTGCCCTTCGCATCCGCCTGCAACCAATGCACTTGGATCACAAAACCGTCCGCGGATTTGGCGAGAGTTTTGAAATCCGCATGATGCAACCAGGATGGCAGGGCGGTGAATGTCCAGCGAACGCGGGAATCCCGCGCGCGGATTTCATTCATGAACTTCGCGTAGCCAGAAAGGAGTCGCGTCGGGCAATCACAGTCGATCTGTGCTTCTGCACAGTCCACGCCCTGCTTGCGCGCCGTTTCCAGCAAGCGTGTGACGTCATTTGCCAACTCAGTGCGGACGGTGTCCGTCCATCCTTTCGCGATCACGTCCTCAGTGATTCTCCACACGAGCGAGACAGGCCTTCGCGATTCCGCCATGGATTTCCAATTCACATTCGCGGTGCTGATCTTGATCCGCTCTTGTCCAGCGGTGATATCCGCCGAATGAATGGCGAGACTTGAAAAAAGCGCACCACCATCTCGCGCGGCGTCGGCTACTTCGCGCGTCCAGTTCATCTGCCAGACATAGGCCTCCTGCGTCAGCGGCCTGGACGACAGTTCGCGTGGTGGTGACGGCGTGCGTGTTCCAAACCAGATTCCGCCGGCCAGGCACATGACCGCGCCGCAAGACAACATCACCCGCTTCATCCTGTCGTGGCTGCCGGCCCGGAGAATATCATGATGCCATCAGAGTGTGCCATATACAAATCCGCCCGCCTTTGTTAGAGGCGGGCGGTTGGTTGAGGCGACGTTTTAGTTTTTGACGAACGCGAGGCCGGGATCGGCGGGTGGGCCGCCGGCGAGCACGAACTTCATTTCCTTGTCCTGCGGCAGATCGACGCTGGCGACCATCTGGCTTTCCTTGGAATCAAGGACGAGCAGGCCGTTGTCGTTGATGCTGTATTCGCCGGAGAATTCACTGGTCTTGCCCTCCTTGACGAAGGACCAGTTGAACTTGCCGTCGTTTGCGAAGGACAGGGTGATGGCTCCGCCACCTTCGCGGGTGGAGACCCAGGTGCCGGCGAGTTTCTCCAGAGGAACCGGTTGCGGCGCGGGAGCTTCGGCCGGTTGATCGGCATTCTGCGGAGCGCTCTCTTCACCGGGTTTCGCGGAGGACCGGGTGAGTTCCGCAAGTTCCTTGGAAACACTGTCGTTGGGCATCAACCTTGCGGCGGTGTCGAACTGAGGCGTTGCGAGGTCGAGGTGGCCGCAGACCATGTAGTGATATCCTAACAGGAAGTGGGTGTCCGCAGCGTCGGGCTTCTGCTCGGTGTAGGCTTCCAGTTTCTGGAGCTGGTCGGTGTAGGTTTCCTGCGCATCGTAGAGCGCGATCATCGTTGACCAGTCCCAGCCGGGTCCGGAGGCGAGCACGGGGTTGAGCACACCGGCGGCGTCTCCGTATTTGCCGAGGGCGAAGAGCACCAGGGCGCGGTATTCGTGGAGGGCCCCGTCACCGGGGGATTCGGCGATGGCCTTGTCCGCGAGTTCGAGGGCGACGAGGTAGTTCTTTTGTTTGAAGGCGCTCTGGGACTCGCCGATGAGAGACTCGGACTTGCTGGTGCTCAGAGCGATGGCGGCATCATCCGCAGGCGCGGATCTAACGGCCACCTGGGTGATGGGCTGGCTGTAGTTGACGGGCTCACCATACAAAACCGGAACAGGTCTGACCGGATAGGGATTGTAATAGGAATGGTAGCCGATGTCATAGACGAGCGCTCCGAGACTCCAGCCTACGAGGCCCCAGCCGATGGCTTCGGCAACGTCGTTGTGATAATAACCGGGCGGACGATAACCGCCGAAGCCGTAGTAATTGTAGTGGTGGTGATAGTAGCCGGTATTCCATCCGCCGTTCCATGAGCTGCCGTACCATGGGCGGACGGCGTGGCGGTTCCACCAAGGGTTGTATCCCCAGGCATGGCGGCTGGTGTTCCAGTTGACGCTCTGGCGGAAGTTGTTGTTGATGTTGGTGACGTTGTTAACCGTCACGTTCTTGTTGCCGGAGTTGATGCGGTTGCCGCTGTTCCACCAGTTGTTGGTGTTGTTCTGCTGGATGTCCGGGCGCCTGACCTGCTTGGTGTTCTGGCCGGGGCGCACAACGGGTTGCACACGGGCAAGTTTGTTCTTCGGATCCTGTTTATTAAGGTTTGGATGTCCGGGCATACCGTTTTCACCGGGACGGTTTTTGTCCGCAATGCCGGGTGGCACGTTCGGGCGTTTGCCGGGCATGCCATTTGGCAGGTCGTTGTTGCCGGGGCGGTTCCCGATGCCCGGGCGGTCCGGGTTCTTGTCGGCGAGGCCGGGTGGCATGCTCGGGCGCTTGCCGGGAAGCTGCATCGGCTTGGTGCCGGGGTTGTCGTTCTTGCCGGTCTTGTCGTTCTTGCCGTGCTTGTCACCTTTGTCGGCGGTATCGGCACCAGGCCGTTTGCCGGGAAGTTGCATCGGTTTGCCATCGCCTTTGTTGAACTTGTCCACCTTGTCGTTGCCACCGACCTTGTCGTTTTTGTCGGCCTTGTCGGAAGGATCGGCGCCGGGACGCTTGCCAGGCAGGGTCATCGGCTTTTTGTCGCCTTTGTCACCTTTGTCCATGTGGTCATTCTTGGCACCCTGTTTGCCGCCATCGTCTGGCCGCTTGTCCTGAACTCTGGGAGAACCTTGGTCCTTTTTCGAGAATTCATCAGGATTGTTCTTCGGTTTTTTCGGAGTTTTTGAGGACTCGTCCGGGCTAACGGATTTCTTTTTCTGCGGCTGGACATCCTTGTCGGGCTGTCGCTGCGGCTGCTTTTTCTGCGGCTGGAAGTCCGGGTCCATTTTTTTCTTCGGCTGTGGCATCTGGCCCTGACCGGGTGAGGACTGCTCGTGCCGTTTGCCGCCTTTGTCCTTGAAGTTAGGATCGTCCGGATCGTCGGATTTCGCGCCCAACGCATGGGAGACTAGCATTGCCTGGCACACGACCGGGACTAACAGGAATTTGGTAAACGTTTTCATAGGTTTTGTTGATGTTTAATCGGTGGAAGGGACATCAGGCCGCTGATTCCTTACATTTCATCACCGTGCGACCTCATACATAAGGCTCCGGTCTCTTGTGTTACTCATCTGAGGATTCCGTAGCTTACGCGGGGAAAACACGGACCGCAACCCAAGAGACGTTTTCAACCTCGATCTGATTCAATCAAAAAACTAGGCCGTTCGGGTCCATGTCCGCGTTTTCTCCAAATTCTTGCCAAATCCGCCGCCTTCCCCTTCACTGCGCGCCGCTCAACCCATGGCACTCATCGTTCAAAAATACGGCGGCACGTCCGTCGGCTCACTCGACCGCATCCGCAACGTCGCCGCGCGGATGAAACGGACCCGTGACGAAGGCAATCAAGTGGTCGCCGTGGTTTCCGCCATGTCCGGGGTGACCGACGGTCTCATCAAGATGGCCAGGGAACTCTCCGAAAACCCGAGTGAACGCGAACTCGACGTGCTGTTAGCCACCGGCGAACAGCAATCGATCGCGCTGGTGGCCATGGCACTCGAGGAACTCGGCGTGCCCGCGGCCTCCATCACCGGCCGCCAGGCGGGCATCCAGACCACCGGCTCACACACCCGCGGCCGCATCCTCCACATGGACCCCTCGTTGATGGAGAAATACCTCGCCGAAGGGAAAACCCTGGTCGTCGCCGGGTTCCAGGGCGTGACCCCGGACGGCATGATCCACACGCTCGGCCGTGGCGGCTCCGATCTAACGGCCATCGCCGTGGCCGCCGCGCTCAAGGCGGATGTCTGCCAGATCCTCACCGACGTGGACGGCGTTTACACCTGCGATCCGCGGATCGTCAAAAACGCCCGCAAGCTGCCCGAGATTTCCTACGACGAGATGTTGGAAATGGCCTCGTCCGGCTCCAAGGTCATGCAGTCCCGCTCCGTCGAGTTCGCCAAGAAATTCGGCGTCGTATTCGAAGTCCGCTCCTCACTCAACGACAACCCCGGCACCCTCGTGTTAGAAGAACATCCCAACATGGAAAACGTCGTCATCCGCGGCGTCTCGATCGAACGCTCGCAGGCGCGGGTCACCATCACCGGCATCCCGGACACGCCCGGCATGTCCGGCCGCATCCTCGGCGCCCTCGCCGACGCGGAAATCAACCTCGACATGATCATCTCCAACATCGCGCACGACGGCTTCGCACGCCACTCGTTCACGATGCACTCCAGCGACCTCGGAAAGGCCCAGGCCTCGCTCAAGCCGCTGCTTGCGGAGATGCCGAACTCCAAAATCGAGACCGAGGCGGGCATCGCGAAACTCTCCGCTGTGGGCATCGGCATGCGCTCGCACTCCGGTGTGGCCGCCACCATGTTCAAGGCTCTCGGCGAAGCGGGCATCAACATCGGCATGATCTCCACTTCGGAAATCAAGATCGCCGTGACCGTGGACGAGACCCGCATCGAGGATGCCGCCCGCGCAGTGCATGATGCCTTCGCGCTCGACAAGGCGCCCGCGTGATATCCCCGGTTTTTCTCTGGAAACCCGGTGCTTTCACTCGACAAAGCCGGACTCCGGTGTCCGTTTAATCACTGATGTGCGCGCGGATTTCCGTTCTGTTGCTCGCGGCGGCCACTCTGGCCTCCGCTGAAACACCGCTGCCTCCATTCCCCGCTCCCGATCCTGTGGACAGCAGCGCAGCCACTATTCCTGTGGCTGAGCACTGCAAGGCCAACCGACTGTTCTACTTTCCCACACACGACGAACCCGCCACACCCGCCACCTGGGGTTTTCATTTCGAAAACATCGACTTCAAGTCCACCGACGGCACACCCATCCATGGCTGGTTCATTCCCTCGCGAAGTGCGAAGTCCCGGGCGACCGTGGTGTTTTCCCATGGCAACGCCGGTTCGCTCGGCTATCATCTCGGCTTCGTCATGTGGCTCGCGGAGGCTGGCTACAACGTGCTGATGTATGATTACCGGGGGTTCGGGAAATCCGGCGGAAGCGTGGAACGCCGCGGCATGATCGACGACGTCAAGGCGGCATTCACCTATGCGGGGAAACGCAAGGACGTGGACGGGCACCGCCTGGTTTCTTACGGCCACAGCCTCGGTGGCGCACAATCCGTGACGGCCTTGGGAGAGACTCCCGTGGAGGGCCTGCGCGCAGTGGTTGTGGAAGGTGCCTTCGCTTCCTATCAGCAAATGGCGGGGTTGATCGCCGGGCAGCTGGCGGAAAGCCTGGTGACCGACGAACTTGCACCGAGAGACTATGTCGAAAAACTGAGTCCCGTGCCGCTGCTTGTCGTTCACGGAACGCGTGATGAAATCGTTCCCATCACTCAGGGGAAGGAACTCTATCAGGCGGCCCACCAGCCGAAGACGCTTTTCGAAGTGAAGGAAGGCCACCACGGAGATTCCCTCGCGAGGGACCAGGGAGCTTACCGCAAGCTGGTGCTTGCATGGCTGGAAAAGACCCTGGACGGCTGAGCCGGCGCTTGCCAGGCGGTATCTGGAAATGTCATGTGTGAGCCATGCATGCGGCTGCCACACGGTTTCCGAAACTGAGAAGGCTGGCGCGGATCTCGGCCGTGGTTTCTCCGTTGGGCTGCTTTGCAATGTTCCTGCTCTTTGCTGCGGACGTCGGCTTTTGGTGGCTAGTGCTTCCTATCGGCCTGTTGTCTATCGCTTCGTTTATTGCGATGGCTTTGCCCCTGATGGTTGCGGCTGGCGTCAGACGGAAAAACGAAAGGGACGAACCCATGGTTCATTGGCTACCCGGACGTGTCGCGTGGTTATTGGTTTACATGTGGTTTGTTTGCCGCGGTGACTTTTTCAAATGGTTCGATCAAATCATGGAAACCCACGCGCTCATGGATTGGCGCCTGATCACCGCTGCGGCGATTTGGACCACGTTGGGAATCTTCTCGGCTGTCAGGAAAGTGAACGAGGTTCCCGATGAGGATATTTTTCGATGGCTGAGCGAATCGTAGTCACGGACTTCAGTCCGTTTCCCCCGGTTACGCGGTGGACGAAGTCCTTAACCGTGTTCCTCTTCAGCGTTTGAAGCGCCTTCCGATGAGCGAGAAGGTTTCCCTCGCCTCACTGACGCCTAACAATCTCGCCGCGGCGAAATAGACACCTGCGGCAATGGCGATGGTGCCTGCCACCATTGAGGCGCGCAGAAGAATCGGCAGCTTCGCCGGATCCGCGAAGAGATAATGGTTGGCAGCGAGGCAGACCGCCGCCATCGGCGCCGCCGCTGTTAGAAGCCGGGCGGTGAGTGACAGCAGAGCCTTCGTTTCCAAGCCGGACGAGATTCGCGACATGGCGGTGTAGAGGATCAGGAAATTCGTCATCGCCACGATGCTGGTGGTCATCGCCAGCGCCTCCACTCCCATGCCCCGGACCACGACGAAATACCAGTTGGATGCCACGCTCAGCATGATGGCGAAGAAGCTCACCATCATCGGCACCCAGCGGCGGTCCGCCGCGTAAAAAGCCGGCTGCAGGACCTTGAGCCATGAGTAAGCCAACAGACCGATGCCATATCCGCGCAGCGCCGCGGCGGTCACGTGGCGGTTCTCCGCGCTGAAGCGACCGACCTCGAACACGGAGCTGATGATCGGCTCGGCCATCAGCCAAAGGCCGAGCGCGCAGGGCAGGACCAGGAAGGTCACGAGGCGGATGCCCTTGGAGAGCGTCTGGCGGAACTCGTCGCCGAGCGAACCGGTGGCTGCCAGTGAGAGCGCGGGCAATGTCACCGTGGCCACCGCCACACCGAAGACTCCGATGGGAAGCTGCATCAACCGGAATGCTCCGCTCAACGCGCTGACCGCGGATTTCCCGATGGATGTGGCGAACTGCGAGTTGATGACCACATTGATCTGCACCACCGAGGCGGAGATGATGGCCGGGCCCATCAGGGAGAAGATTTTGCGCACGTCGCTGTCGCGCCAGTTCCAATCCGGCCGCCAGCGGAAGCCGAGCCGCCAGAGCGCGGGGATCTGGCAGGCGAGTTGGCCAAAGCCGCCGATGACCACTCCGACGGCCATGCCAACCATCGTCAACGGCCCGCGGTGTGGATCCAGCCAGAGGCCGATGCCGGTGCCCGCGACGATGGAACCCAGGTTGAAGAAACAGGACGAAAGCGCCGGGATGGTGAAGATGTTCCGCGCGTTGAGGATGCCCATCACCAGGGCCGCCAGACTGACAAGGAGCATGAACGGCCACATGATCCGCGTCATTTTCACGGTCAGCTCGATGTCCTCCGACGCGAAGGTTTTACTGCCAAAGGCCGTGAGCAGATGCACGAGCTGCGGTGCGAAAAGGATGCCGAGCATCGAGATGGCGCTCATCAGCACGATCATGATGGTGATCATGCGCGCCGCCAGCGGCCAGGCGCTCTCAGGGCCGGTGGTCTTGATTTTCTTGGAAAACGTGGTGACGAAGGCCTGCGAGAGAGCTCCTTCGGCGAAAAGATCACGCAGCAGGTTCGGGATGCGGAAGGCGATGTTGAAACAATCCGTGAGAACCCCGTAGCCGAACATCCCCGCGAAGATCTGGTCGCGGATCAATCCCAGCACCCGGCTGGCCATGACGGCGGCGCTGACTTTCCAAGTGGCTTTGGCGGACATCAGTTCGGACGCGGGGTGACGGGTTGCTGCACGCGCGCCTCATACCCGCATCCGACCCGGCTGGCTATCACCGGGTTGATGAATTTTCGTCGAAACGGGCAGCGTCAGCCGATCCGCTGAACTCATTTGCCGTCCTTGAGGCTTGGCTGGCTGTAGGCCTCGTCCACCAAGGTGCCTCCCGCGAAAACCCTCACCGCATAGCCGTAATACTCCTCGCCCTCGGCGGGATAGGATTTGTTGGTGATCTGCGGTTGTCCATCTCCACGTCCCCTGCCCTTCCGCTGGGAAGTCACCGTGTGTTTGGGCGTGCCCTTGATGGTGACCTTGTCGCATTTCACGACGGTCGATTGCAGCGCGCCGACCTTGGTTTTTTCCGTTCCTTCTTTGGCCACCATCAACTTGTTGTCCTTCATCGAACGACCGTAAATCGTCCATTTCACCGAGATATTGTTGGCTTCGATCTTGTCGCGGTTGTCCACGGTGACCATGAGCTGGCGCTGCTGCACCTTGGTTTTTTCACTGGATCCACCAATCTTGCGGTAATCCGTGGAGGCATCCAGAGTGACTTTTGCCGAAATATGGGGACCGGGCTGTTCCGCGAGCAGGGGCGCTGCGGACTGGATCAACCCGGTGACGATGAGAAAAATCCACTTTGACTGGCTTTTCATGTTTCATCCTTAATCCCGGAGCGTTTTGATTGCAAGCCGCCGCATCCGGTTTTCAATACGTGGACACGCCTCCGCGGCGGAAACCTAACAAAATCCAGACAATGACGCAGAATCTCACCATACGCACAGCTTTCCGTTTCCTCCTGCTATCGGCATGGCTCGTCGCCGCCACGGCATCGCACGCGGATGACGCCGTCACTCCCGTCGGGCCGACGGAGCTTTTCAACGGTCGGGATTTCACCGGCTGGCGCTTCTTCATGCAGGGCGGCGCGGATCCGGCGAAGACCTGGAGCGTGGAAAACGGCCTCATCCATTGCAGCGGCAAGCCGACTGGTTTCCTGCGGACGGAGAAGAGTTACAAGGACTACGAGTTGACCGTTGAATGGCGCTTCGTCCGCATCGCGCCCAAGCAGGACAACTCCGGCATCCTCGTGCACATGCAGCCGCAGGACAAGATCTGGCCACCCTGCGTCCAAGTGCAGGGCAAGAGCGGCAGACAGGGCGACGTGTTTCTCATGGCTGGCGCGGAGGCCACGGAGCACCTCGGCAAGGATGCGAACACGGCACTGCCGTTTCATGGAGAGTCACATGAGAAACCCGTCGGCGAATGGAACCTCATCCGCGTGATCTGCAAGGGCGACGCGGTGAAGGTCTTTGTGAACGGCGTGGAAAGCAACGCCATCTCCGGCTGCACCGTGACCAGCGGCGGCATCGGCATCCAGAGCGAGGGCGGGGAACTGGAAATCCGGCGGATTGCGATCGACAAGCTGCAGTGACGTGCAGCGCCGTGTTTCGGGGATCAGGCATTTGCTTGCCAGCGGGCTCGCAAACGACTGAGCTTGGGCATGCTTGAGAAACTCTGCTTGCTGCTGCTTTCGTTCGCTCTTCCCCTCGCCGCGGAGGAACTACCCGCCGAGCTTTCCGCTTATGTGATGGATCCCGCCCCCACGCCTGCCGGGATGCAACTCCACAAGGGCGACCGGCTTGCCATCTGCGGAGATTCCATCACCGAGCAGCACGAGTATTCGCTGATCATTGAGGCCTACCTCACCGCCTGCCTGCCCGAACTGGAAATCACCTGCCGCCAATACGGATGGAGCGGCGAGCAGGCGTCCGGTTTCCTCAAGCGCATGCGCAACGACGTGCTGCGCTTCAAGCCCACCATCGCCACCACCTGCTATGGCATGAACGATTTCCGCTACGTGCCCTATGACGATGCCATCGCCACGGAATACCGCGAAAACCAAACGGCCATCGCGCGATTGTTCAAGGAAAGCGGCTGCCGCCTGATTCTCGGCTCGTCAGGCACCATCAACTCGGTGCCCCCATGGGTGAAGACCGCCAGAGGCACGCAGCAGGACCTCAACCTCGCGCTCTGCAAGTTCCGCAACATCTCGCTGCAGGTCGCCAAGTCCGAAAACGTGGCCTTCGCCGATGTTTACCGCCCGCTTCTGCTGGCGGATCTAACCGCAAAGAAAAAGTTCGGTCCCGACTTCAAGGCCAACGGTAAGGACGGCGTGCATCCCGGCTGGGCCGGACAAGTCGTCATGGCATACGCGTTTCTCAAGGCGATGGACATCGACGGCGGGATCGGCACGATCACTTGGGACGCCGCCGCCGACAAGGCGGTCGCCACTGCGGGCCACGAGGTGCTTTCCTCCAACAAAGGCGTGCTCGCCCTGCGCAGCACCAAGCTTCCCTTCAGCCCCGGTCCCGGACCTGCGGACAAGGACGACTCCATCCGCGCCGGGCTTGCGCTGGTGCCCTTCGACGAGGATTTGAACCGCTTCACTCTTAAAGTCACCTCGCCGAAAGCCGCCTTCTACAACGTCACCTGGGGCACGGCGTCCAAGCGTTACACCGCAGCGGAGCTGAAGGCCGGCGTCTCTCTAACCAAAGATTTCCCGGACAACCCGCTGGTCCCCGCCTTCAAGGAGATCTGGAGCGCCATCTCCGCCAAGCAGGTCTATGAAACCCGCCAGATCAAGACGCTGGTCCACGGCCCTGAAGGCGACGCCGACATGGATGGCACTTTCGCCGTGACGGAAAAGGCACGTGGGAAACTGGCGGCAGCGGTCGTCGCCGCATGCAAACCCGCCGACCACACGCTCACGATCACCGCCGCCGAGTGACGGCACGGGCCTGAATGCGGGATTGTGCCCGCACCCGCCACACCGTAGTTTCCGGACTGTTCCGTTAAACAACGAATCATTCCCCAACATGAAAAAATGCCCGTATTGCGCCGAGGAAATCCAGGATGAGGCGATCAAGTGCAGGTATTGCAACGAGTTCCTCGACGGCTCGGGCCCGTCGCGCGCCGCCGCAGCCCCGGCCAACAAACTGCCGTGGTATTTCCGCACCTCCGTCATCGTCATCGCGCTGCTGAGCGTGGGGCCGCTCGCCCTGCCGATGGTCTGGTGGCATCCGAAATGGAAACCGCTTGTGAAGATCGGCATCAGCGTGGGCATCATTTTACTCACGTGGTTTCTCTATCAATCGACACTCGCCATGATCCATTCGCTCGAAGACACAATGAAATCATT
>CANBTO010000018.1 GCA_947372405.1 Verrucomicrobiaceae bacterium | reverse complement strand
CAGGGCTACCTCATTTTGAACTGTTGATTTTAAGGAAGGTCTCAAGTGTCCTTTCGCAAAGCGCGGCTCTGATTCTTTTGCCGCGCATGGTGTCTTTGACGGATTGGTCCGCCCTGAGGAGATTGAGGGTGAGTTTGCGCAACAGCGCGAGGTTCTGAGCTGCATGACCCATGCGCGCCCGGCATTGATCTTCATGGAAGGTCACATCCAGAACCCAATGGCAGCGGTTCTCGATGCCCCAGTGACGCCTCACCAGGTCTAGAAGCTTCTGCGCGTCGGGCGCGTGGCTGGTCAGGTAGTATCGCTTTTCGGTGCTCGTGGTGCCGTTGTTGAGCTCCCGGCTGCTGGTCACTTCCACCACGCTTCGCAACCCTAGCCAGCGCTTGCGCTCGTCCGGTTCAAACCAGTCGAGATAGTCGGTGACTTTGATGGAGCGTTGTTCGATGCGTCCGTGGCCTTTTTCCGCTCCGCTCTGATGCTCCGCGACGACACGGCCCTGGCTGCAACCCTATTCCAGCGCGGCGGGATCTCCGAAGAGGGCCATGACCTCCGCGTGCAGGGTGCCGTGGTTGCCCTTGAGGGCTAACAGGTAGTCGGCTCCGGCGAAGTGGATCTCCTGCGCGATCCTTTTCTGGCAGCCCATGGCGTCGAGGCTGACAGTGGCTCCTTTGACTTCGATCTGGCGCAGGAGTTTCGGCACGGCGGTGATCTCGTTGCTCTTGCCATCCACTAACAGTTGGCCGAGCGAGAGACCGCTGCCGCTGGCCCAGGCACTGATGAGGTGGATGCTGTTGTCCGGATCGCCATCCTTGAAGCTATGGCGCACGGTTTTCCCATCAATGGCGATGAGCTCGCCAGCCAGTTCGGGGCGAAGGGTGGTGACGTGGGCGATGAAGCATTCGACGAAACCTTTGGGATCAAGGGCGGTGAAGATCCGCCGGAATGTGTCGTCGCTCGGCGTGCCGTTAGGCAGTTTGAGGTGTTTGCGCAACCAGTCTTCCTTGAGCTTGGCGAAGCGCTCGAAATCATCAAAGCCTTCCAAGCCGCAGATCATGGCGGCCAACGCGATGAAGAGCACCTCTCCGAAATAGTGTCGTTTGGATCTTCCGTTGCGGGGATCGGCGAGAGTTTCGAACGCTTCCATGCCAGAAGGAAATCCCCCGGCGTATTGCTCATTGCGAGTCTTCTTGTGGGCCATCCGGCCTCTTTAATTCAAACAGATGTTTCGTACAAGCCTTGATTGGTACCAATATGAGGTGGCCCTGCGTTGTGGCGGTCTCTGCGGGTGGTTCCCACAGCCTCGCCTTGTGCTCTGATGGCAGGGTGGCGGCTTGGGGCAGAAACGGTGAAGGACAACTGGGGGACGGCAGGGCGGACAGCAACGTGCCGATTCTTGCAAATCCAAGTCCATATGGAATTTTATTTGGGAAACCGGTGATTGCCATTGATGCAACTCGTGATTCTAGCTATGGAATTATTGGTTATTCTTGTGTTTCGACATTGTCTTCGCTGGTTTTGTGAATGGGGTCAGAGTATTCGGATTCACATCTCTGGAGTCAGTCCGGCCATTCGGGACCGATCTCCGGGCGGTCCAGCGAATGGGAAGCAAATGCCCAAGCCAAGGACAGCGCATCCGCTCAGTCCTTGCCCGGCTCATTCTCCATGCATTCTCGCGGACCGCCCGGAGGTCGATCCCTGCCTTCGCTCAACTCGAACTCCGCGTTTTCCTCAGCGATCTCAGCACCTCCGCGCTTCGTTGAAATCATTTTTGATGCGCTATTTCTGGATTTCATTTGCGGCCAAGCGCCCCGCTCCTAAGATCCCCCCAGTTCCCATGCACCGCCTGTCCTGCATCCTCTTCCTTGCGAGCGCCTCGCTGCTTGCCGCCGAGCCCGCGCCATCGGATGTCTATCACTCCGTGCTGCGGGTGGAGGTTGCCACCCAGGTCCCGGATTACGAGACCCCGTGGAACTCCGGGCGCTTCAGCGGCGGCATCGGCACCGGCTTCATCATCGGGAAAAACCGGATTCTAACCAACGCCCACGTCGTTTCCAACGGCCGCCGCGTGCTCATCACCGTCTATGGCAGCCCGGTGAAGTATCCGGCCAAGGTCGATTTCATCGCGCATGACTGCGACCTCGCGCTGCTCTCGGTGGAGGACTTCAAGGACTTCGAATCGTTCCCCACCTTCGAACTCGGAGATGTCCCGAAACTCGAATCCCAGGTCCGCGTGATCGGCTACCCGATCGGCGGCGAGCGCCTCTCGGTGACGCGCGGCGTTGTCTCGCGCATCGACTTCCAGCCCTACTCGCATTCGCGTGCGGACTCGCACCTCGCGGTGCAGATCGACGCCGCCATCAACCCCGGAAACTCGGGCGGCCCGGTCCTGCAGGACGGCAAGGTCGTCGGCGTCGCGTTCCAAGGGCTGCGCCAGGCGGACAACACCGGATACATCATCCCCACGCCGGTGATCCGCAGGTTTCTCAAGGACATCGAGGATGGCACCTATGACCAGTATGCAGAGATCGGCTTCACGGACTTCCCGCTCTTCAATCCGGCCATGCGCAAGGCCCTCGGCCTGCCCGATGACGGCAAAGGCGTGCTTGTCACCAACGTGATCCCCACCAGTTCCAGTGACGGGTTTCTCAAACACGGCGACATCGTCATGGCCCTCGACGGCAATCCGGTTGACAGCGCCGGCATGATCACCATCGACGGCGAGAATGTGAATCTCAACGAGATCGTCGAGCGCAAGTTCGCAGGCGACAAGGTGACGGTCAGCGTGCTCAGGGAAGGCAAGCCAATGGAAGTGCCGATCATCCTCAAGCCGCTGCCATGGTCGAGGATGTATGCCATCGAGTATGAGAAGAAGCCGCGCTACATGGTCCTCGCCGGACTGGTATTCCAGCCGTTGGACACGAATCTCTTCGCTTCCGTGAAGTTCGACGACGTGACGCTGCGCAGGCTCTACACCGACTATGTGCCGAAAGGCCTCTTCAAGAAGCAGAAGGACATCGTCGTTCTAACAAGAGTCATGAGCGATCCCGTGACCAGCCAGCTCGACGAGTTCTCGGGCTTCGCGGTGAACAAGATCAACGGCGTGGAGGTCACGGACCTCAAGCAGGCTTACGACCTGCTTCACCCGAAGGAGGCTCCGGAATTCCATGTCATCGAGCTTTTCGGCGCAAGCCGCCCGGTCGTCATACCATCCGCGTCCGTCAGCGATGCGAACCGGCGCATCGCCGCCAACTACGGTATCGCCAGACTCGAAAACCTCAGCGACTGACCATGGCACGCGCCGGCATCGCACTGGGAACGAACCTCGGAGACCGCCTCACCAACCTGCGCGCGGCCCTCTCCTGCCTGCACATCATCGCCACGCATGGCGAACCCGTGCTCACCGCCTGCATCTATCAGACCGCGCCCTGCGGCTGTCCTCCGGACTCACCGGATTTCTTCAACACCGTCGTTGAAATCGACTACACCGGCGATGCTCCGGCATTGTTGATGCAAACCCAGCGCATCGAACAAATCCTCGGCCGCGTCCCTGCCGCGGAGCGCAACGCCCCGCGCTTGATCGATCTCGACCTGCTCTACCTCGGCGACGAATGCCTCAACAACGGTGACCTCGTCCTCCCCCATCCGCGGATCCACGAACGCCGCTTCGTCCTTCAACCTCTGGCTGACATCCGCCCGGAACTCCTGCTTCCGGGGCGTGATCTAACGGTTTTGGAGATGCTGCACCGCCTGGACTCCAGTGACGCTCCACTCGTAATGGCGGCCATGAGTACGGGTGCGGATGGCTGGGCGCTGACGAAATGATTCCGGATTTTCGGGAGGCGCCCAGTATGCATTCATCTGAGCCGTGCCCTCCAAGGGGAGCTTGAACGAGTCTGCCAACACGCACCGTTGCCTCTATTTGACAGATTTTCCCTTGCAAATTAGCCTAGGCTAATTTATTTACCCAAGGCAAATTCATGAGTCGATTTCAAAGAGAGTCCCCGGCGGCGAACCGGATCCAGTTGGAGGATGCGTTGAAGCATCTGCTGGACTGCGACGAGTCCGGCCGTGGGGCGACGGTGGACAGCCTGGCGGGTGCGCTTTCCCGCTCGCGGCGACATGCGGCGGAAATCCTCGGACATCTGCGCGGACGCGAACTGGCCACAGCAACCGGAGACACCCACCATCTAACAGCCGACGGACGCCTCTATGCGCTTCAGGTCGTGCGCACGCACCGGCTCTACGAAACGTGGCTCGCCCGTGAAACGAGCACCCCGGCGGCGGACTGGCATCGCGAGGCCCACAAGGCGGAACACCATCTGGATGCCGCCGACGTGGATGCCATGGCGGACCGTCTGAACAACCCGCGTTTCGATCCGCACGGCGACCCGATTCCCACCCGCGAGGGCAACATGCCGCGGCGCAAGTTGACGTCGCTTGCCTCATGGTCGGATGGTTCTCCAGCGCGAATCGAGCACATTGAGGACGAACCCGAGGCTCTGTTCCGCGAGGCGGAAACCCTTGGCCTGGCTCCAGGCTTGCGCTTGGATGAAACCCAGCACCTCGCCGATGGATCGATCGAAGCGCTGTCCATCGGGCGACGCGTGCTGATCCCCGCTGCGGTCGCGCCGTTGATCCATGTGACGCTGCCGGAAGCGGACGATGATATTCCTGCGGATCTTTCCCGCCTATCGGACTTGCCGATCGGTGGCGAGGCGTTGGTTTACGGACTCGCGCCATCCTGCATCGGCCCGGAACGGCGGAGGTTGTTAGACCTTGGCGTGGTTCCGGGCACGCGCATCCGCTGCGAATTTGCCAGCCCTTTCGGCAGTCCCAGAAGTTATGACATCCGCGGCGCGCTCATCGCCCTGCGGGACCACCAGGCGGACCGCATCCTCATCCACTCACCGCTCGCAAGCAGCCAACCGATCCCATGAACCCACCGGAACTCATCCACGAACCCGGCGAGGCCTGCGTTTCCTGCCCGTCTCGTTTCAGCCAACTCCGCAAACTCGGACTGCGCGTCGAGGAGAGCGACTTCGTCATCGCCCTCGCAGGCAATCCGAACACCGGGAAAACCACGGTTTTCAACGCCCTGACAGGCTTGCGGATGCACACCGGCAACTGGCCCGGCAAAACCATCAGCCGTGCGGAAGGCGGATTCTCCTATGACGGTAAACGTTACAAGATGGTCGATCTTCCAGGCACCTACTCGCTTCTATCAGCTTCGCCGGACGAGGAAGTGGCGCGGACCTTCCTGCTCTTCGGCCAGCCGGACGTGACAGTGATGGTGGCGGACGCCACCTGCATGGAGCGCAACCTGAACCTCATCCTTCAAGTGCTCCAGATCACTCGCCGCGCGGTGCTTTGCCTGAACCTGATGGACGAGGCCCGCGCCCACGGCATCGAGATCGACGTCCGCAACCTGGCTCGCGATCTCGGCGTGCCAGTGATCCCCTGCGCCGCGCGTTCCGGCGAGGGCGTTCCGGAGTTGATCCGGGAAATCTCGATCATGGCGGCTCGCACCGACGTTCCCCCACCCCGCCGACTGCCGCTGGAAGTCCCGGGACTGCGGCTTGCGCTCGACCGGCTGGAGACCGATCTGACCGAAGCATTTCCACGCCTGCAACAACCGCGCTGGGTGGCGCTGAGGTTGTTAGAGGGTGATCGCGAAATCATGGAAGCCGTGCGTTCCGGCGAGATTGGCACGCTTGCCGAACCCGTCTCCGCCAATCTCAACCCAAACAATCGCGCCGTTTCATGAAAACTCCCGAAGACGTGCTGCATGATGCCGATGAACTGCGCTGGCAGCTTCCGCAAAACCTGCATGACCGGATCGCCGAGTCGATCTATGGTGAAGCCGCGCGCATCGCCGGGCGCAGCATCACCCGCCCTGATGGCTCCAGCCGCCTGGCATGGCAACAGAAGCTCGACCGCATTCTAACAAACCCGTGGACCGCGTTTCCGATCATGGTCGGAGTGCTCGGCGTCATCCTGTGGATCACCATCGTCGGCGCGAACATCCCTTCCGCGATGCTTTCCAAGCTGCTGGTGGACGACGGACACGCACTTCTAGCAGAATGGTTCACCGCAGTGCACTCGCCGGACTGGCTCAAGGGCCTGGTCGTGGACGGCATGTATCTGGCCACCGCCTGGGTGATCGCCGTGATGCTGCCGCCGATGGCGATCTTTTTCCCCTGCTTCACGCTGCTCGAGGACTTCGGGTTCCTGCCGCGCGTGGCCTTCAATCTCGACCGTGTGTTCCAGAAAGTGGGAGCCCACGGCAAACAGGCGCTCACCATGGCGATGGGCCTCGGTTGCAATGCGGCGGGTGTCGTCGCCACGCGCATCATCGACTCGCCGCGCGAACGCCTCATCGCCATCATCACCAACAACTTCTCGCTCTGCAACGGCCGCTGGCCGACGCAGATCCTGATGGCCAGCGTGTTCATCGGCACGCTCGCCCCGCGTGGCTGGGGCGGCTCGATCGCCGCGCTCTCGGTGCTGGTGGTGGCGTTGTTAGGCTTTGGTTTCGCCATGCTCACCTCATGGTTGCTGGCCCGCACGGTGCTGCGCGGCGAGGCCACCTCGTTCAGCCTGGAACTGCCGCCCTACCGCCCGCCGAATTTCTGGAAAACCCTCTACACCTCGCTCATCGACCGCACGCTCATCGTGCTCTGGCGCGCCGTGGTCTTCGCCCTGCCTGCCGGGGCCGCCATCTGGCTGTGCGCGCACATCCCGGTGGGCAACCAAAGCCTCGCCGCATGGTTCGTGCATGCCACTGATCCCCTCGCCTGGAGCATGGGCCTCACCGGCGTGATCCTGCTCGCCTACATCGTCGCCATCCCCGCCAATGAAATCGTGGTGCCCACCATCCTCATGCTCACCGTGCTGGTCACCGGCACGGCCGGCGGCGCGGGCGCGGGCGTGATGTTCGAGGCCGATGATGAAAGCGTGCGCGCCATTCTAACCGCCGGTGGCTGGACCACGCTCACCGCCGTCTGCCTGATGCTCTTCAGCCTCTGCCACAACCCCTGCTCCACCACGATCTACACGATCTACAAGGAGACCCGCAGTTTGAAATGGACCACCGTTTCCACTTTCCTGCCGCTGGTCATGGGCTTCATGCTCTGCGCCGTTGTCGCCGCTGTCTGGCGGGCGCTCACGTGAAATCAAGGCGCAGCAATCAAAATCCCATAAAATTTCAAGGCGCTTCACTAACCCTACCTTTCGAGTAGCTAGGTCTGCGGCATCGCCTTGCACCGACCAGTGCCAGACAGCCACTCGAAGCCTCGGCGAAGATGGTTGCGATGAACGATGTTCCACCGCCGCTCTTCCCAAGCTCTGAGCTGGCCGGTATCTGGAAGCCTCATCGTCCTACGCCGCTGACAGGCTCAAAATGTCAGCGAATTGGGATTCCTCCGACGAATGCCTGTTAGCTGGGACCGCCCCCGTCGAGTCGATTCTTCCTTTAATCAAGGTTCTATGGTTTGCTTCCGAACAAACATGAGCGAATCAATTAACTGAACCGAGCGTGTCCAATTCGTTTCCGGCGACGTGAGGTGAAATGGGGTCAATAGCGCTGCCAAATTTGTATTCGTAATCAAAGGCATGACGGCCGTTGGATCCATCTGTCCAAGCGTGGCCAAGATCCAATTCTTCGCTTCGTCGGGCGAGGTGTCGTATCTAGCCGCCAAACGGGGGGCTCCAATCACAGGTGGAATCGTTCGAGCGAGAATGGACGAAGCACTGGACCGCAGACGTACAGAACTGGTTGCACCAACAACGATCACTATCAGTTCATCGACCAAAGCAATCTCGGCATCAGAACCGAAGGCGTTAACAGCATGGACCAATTCGTTATCGTCCGTTGCATCCAAAAAGCCCAGTAGTTCGCGATATGCGCAAAGTCCATCTTTTCCAAGCCCCCAAATCGCAGCCTGCCGCGCTTCGTTCTTACACAGGGATCCAATGCGCGCCGTCTCGGCGAGCAGCGAAGCGCATTGTCGAGCTAGCGCGTGTCCGCGAAATTCCGCGAGAGCAAGGAGCGCTTCCATACGCAGATAATCAATGACCGGAGCATCAATTGCAGCACGAAGCATCTCTATCCCTCTCTCATCACTAAGGCGAACAAGGGTAACAGCGGCCTCAAGCTTCACGCGTTCATCTGCATCGTTTTCGGCAAGATGGGCGATTGCTGAAACATCTGATGCTTCACCGACGATACCCAGAGCTTTGACCGCCACATATCTGTCGATTGAAGAAGTCGAGTTCAACAAATTGCGTGGATTCCAATGGGTTACTCCAAGAGTAGGAAACGATGCCTTTTTCCGTGGTATTCCCGCCAAGAATTGAGAATCAGCGACAAATCGTTCACCTGCCACCACATATAGAGACTTGCCATTGAGTCTGTAGGTCTGCCGCCTTCCTCCTTCGAGCGTAACCGTGAATTTATCCTCATCCACAGTCGTCACTTCGCCGTTCTTCTTCGCGACTATTGACTGCCATTCCCTATCCCTCTCCGCTCCTTCCCCCGCAGACTTTGGAGGGCCAAGTTTGCTTTGTTCTACAGTCGTCCGCAGATCCGCAACCCAGAAAAGTTCGACATTGTCAGCGGCGACCATCCGACCTTCATCATCTTCTAGAATGTGAACGAACGCGATCACGTCACGGTCAGCAAGGCCCGCATCCCATTTTCGATCCGAGTTGTTCGGGGAATCGCTCATTTTGATTGTGAGCTTGCTTTTACCCTTGACCTCAACGCGTAGCCCGGTCCTTACACAAAGCAGGTCAGGTAAGCGGAGCCGTTTCACCTTAGTGCTCCAGATTTTATTGCTCCGAGAATATCGCTCCAACTCAATCGGTTGTAGCCCTGCCCTAGACATCAAATCAAAGACGCGACGCGTCCCCAGTGCACCCATCGTAAGAAACTTGAGGAAGCTTGAATCAACTTTTAGACCCACGGTAGCCTCCTCTCGACGGTTGCTCCGTCAAAACCACTTCTCCAAGTAGAGTTCCAATCGTCGTGCTAAGCGCTTTTGCAATCCGCTCCATGTTGTCCAAGGAGATATTCCGCTCTCCTCTCTCAACGCCGCCAATGTAGTTTCGATGTAAATCAGCAAGCTCAGCCAAATCCTCCTGGGAAAGATTCAATGAGAGCCTCGTCCTTCGGACGTTTTTGGAGAAGATCTGGCGGGCACTTTGAATCACCGTTTTTTTTCTAGCCTATCGGTCCCGATCCATCTACACACTATGAGTGTGATCCAGCAACCTCCTGTTTATTCGACCGAATTCGGCGCCGCTTACTGCGGTGACTCTCTTGAATTGCTGAAAGGTGTGCCGGATGGCAGCGTGAACTTGGTAATGACCTCGCCACCATTCGCGTTGCAGCGAGAAAAGGAATACGCTGACCGTTCAGGAAACAAACAGCAAGCGGACTATGTTGAGTGGCTCGCCCAGTTCGGGGCGCTGGTCTTGGAAAAGCTCCGCGATGACGGGTCGTTCGTGATCGATCTCGGCGGAGCATACGTCAAGGGTGCGCCAGAGAGAGCGTTATACCCGTTCCGGGTGCTACTCAAATTCTGTGACGACCTCGGATTCAAACTCGCTCAGGACTTCTACTGGCACAATTCTTCTAAACTCCCCTCGCCAATCGAGTGGGTGAACAAACGGAAGCTCCGAGCAAAAGATTCAGTGAACACTGTTTGGTGGTTCTCAAAAACCCAATGGCCTAAAGCAAATGTCTCCAATGTCTTGGCACCCTATAGCGAACGGATGAAGAAGCTTATTCAAGATCCTGCAGCCTTCTACACTCCAGCTAAGCGTCCTAGCGGTCACGACATTGCGAACACATTTGGAAAGGACAATGGCGGAGCAATCCCATCGAATTTACTCCAAATTCCGAACAGCGAAAGCAACGGGCAATACCTGAGCGCCTGCAAACTCACGGGTGCGAAGCAGCATCCGGCTCGGTTTCCTTCAAAGCTGCCTGAATTTTTTATCCGTTTCCTCACCGATCCCGGCGACCTTGTAGTGGACATCTTCGCGGGTTCAAACACTACTGGTGCGGTAGCGGAACTGGAACTTCGCCGGTGGCTGGGATTCGATCTCACCCGGGAGTATCTCGCCGCGTCTTCGTTTCGATTCTTGGAAAGTAACATACCGCCCAAAACTGTGGTAGCCCTCTATGAACAATTGCTGCGAGGAGAAAGCGTGGATCTACGGAATTTGGTTCGAGAAAGAGTTCTCCTATAGCGCTCAGACAACTGGAAATTCGGAACTTCGGGCGGTCGGGGCAACGCTGGCGGCATGCTGGTGGCGATGACTTTCACGAAGTAGGCGGTGCGGGACGTTCCTAGTGGGCTGGATGGGAAAGCCGACGCGCTCAGTCCTTGATTCGAATGCAGGGAACCCCCACCCTTCCCACGTGATCCGATTCGCGGTGCTTGGCAGTGGCAGTGGTGGAAACTCGGCGGTGGTCGAGTGTGGTGGAGTGCGGTTGATGATCGACGCCGGATTGAGCGCCAAACAACTCACGCTGCGGCTTGACCGGCTCGGCATCGATCCCGCGTCGCTGGACGGCATCCTGCTCACCCATGAGCACGGCGACCACGTCAAGGGCCTCAAGGTTTTCCTGAAACAGAATCCCGTGCCGGTTTTCGCGACCTCGCAAACCGCCCACGTCGTGCGGGAATCAGGGATCACCGGCAGCACCTGGAAAACCTTCGAAACCGGCCAGACCTTCACCGTCGGCGGCTCGGCGATCCTCAGCTTTTCCATCCAGCATGACGCGGTGGATCCCGTCGGCTTCGTGATCGGCAACTCCACCAAACGCCTCGGATTTCTCTCGGACGCCGGCCACGTGACCCGCAGCATGACCGAAAGCCTGCGCGGGCTGCGCGGATTGTTCGTGGAGGCGAACTATGACGATGGTCTGTTAGAAGCCGACACCAAGCGCCCGTGGTCGATCAAGCAGCGCATCAGCTCGCGGCACGGGCATTTGTCCAACGAGCAGGTCGCCGGATTGATCCGGGACATCGCCCATGCGGATCTCGCGCGCGTGGTGCTGGGGCATTTGAGCTCGGACTGCAACACGCCGGACCTCATCCTTTCCCGTCTGCGTGAGTGTCTAACGGAACTCGGCCACGGAGGCGTGGGCTTGCACTGTGCCTGTCAGGATGAACCGACGGAATGGTTCGAACTCTGAGCTCCATTCAGCGTCGGCAATTCCCGCGTTCGGATGAATCCATCAGGGTTCGTATCCCAGATAAAACAGGCCTTCGTCCTTCTTCCCCCTTGCCGTGCGGGGACGGAATTGCAGACAAATCACCGCCACCCATACGCTGATCGCGAGAACCAGCGCGCCCGCAAAAATCCAACCTGCGGTCACACCGGTTCCCGTGAAAATCAGGAATGCCAGCGTGAGAATGACGAGCCAAACCATGCACGCGGCGGCGAGCAGGATGAGCATCTTCGATTTCAGCAGGAATCTGTTCAACAGACATGAACTATCAAGCATCCCGTCAGAGGCCAAGCACGGATTTCGTTTCCTACGTGATCACGTAGTTCCCGAGGCCGGATTCCACCTTCGCAAGCTCCCAATCGTGGTCGGACAAGCAGCCTCGGCAGAAACCGCTGGATACCTTTTCGGCCCCGCTCAAGTCGTTTTCGCAGGCATTTCCTCCGCAGCCAGCGTGTTCGACTCGCCATCAGCGGTCGCGATCAACGCTTTGGGCACCAGCGCGATCAGCGGCAGGATGAGCGCATAGACCACCGTCGTGGCGATCACACAGTAGAGGAAACCATGCGCGGGGCTGCTGTTGTAGATGCCGGAGCCTAACAGGTCCCCGCCGCGGCCGGAGAGTGCGAAGACGCCGTCCACCAGCATCATCAACGTGCCTTGGAGTCCAGGCGGGCACGAGCGCATCACCAGATCCGAGTAGGCCGCCGTGGCGATCCCGCCCATCAGCCCGATCGGCATGGCCAGCCACAGCGCCTGGTTGGCCGAGTGGATGAAGGCCATCGGAATCATCTGCGGCACCGCAACGATCGTTCCCCACCACAGCAGTTTCTTCAGCGCCACCTTCTTGCACAGGAATCCATACAACAGGAAGGTCGGGATGAAGGAGGCGGCGAAAATCCCGTTGTAGTAGGAATAAACCGCGTCCGAAGCGTGAAGCTCGTCGGTTAGAAAAAACTGCAGCGGCGTGGACGAGCCCGGCGCGAAGTTCCAGAGGAAGCAGATGAAAACCGCCGGGTAAACCGCCCGGTGTTTGAGCAGGCGCTTCACATCCTCCGCCAGGTTTCCGCCTCTTGCCTGGGGTTTTTCATAGGTGCGGCTGAAAATGGAACGTGGCTTGACCAGGCCGAGCAAAGCGATGGCCGCGGTGAGTATGGCGACGAGGATGAAGGCGGACTTCGGGGCCAAGTGGTCCGAGATGTAGCCCGAAGCGAACGCACCTGCCAGGGCGGGCAAGGAGCTGACGATGTTCCACAATGCGCTCAATCTGCCGGACATCAGCTTCTCCTGTCCCACGAGCGCCATCAATCCCTGATAGGCCGCCATCATGAATCGCGAGAACAGCATCGCGAGAAAAACCCCCGCCAGCAGGCCGGTGTAGGACACGCTGGAAAACGCCAGCAGCACGAACACCACCGCTGTCGCAGGTGCGAAGATCATGAAATAACCACGGTCCCGCAATCCAAAGGGATTCCACAAATCCCGCAGCAGGCCGGAGCCGAAGGCGAAAAACAGAGGGATACCCGTCAGCAAGCGGAACATGGATATCTGCATGGGCGTGGCATGCAGTTGGTTCTTCAACATGTAGGATGTCTGGATGTCCACCAGACTCCCTGCAGGAGTAGCGAGGTAAATGAACAACGTCAGCCCGCCGAAATAGAGAAACGTCTGCCCGGTGGCATGCGCCGGTTCCTGGGAAGCACCGGAGTCCACACCGGCGCCACTCACCGGCCCCTCCTTTTCGCTCCATTGCAGGGCAAATCAATGCGGCAGCGCTGCTGCGGCAACGGAATTCGAGACAGTTTTTCACTCATCGCTCGCACGTCTGTAAAGCCGCTTGGTTTCAGATACAATCCCTTTGGCTCCGAGGACGCATCTTGTTCCAGACGGAGGACTGGCAAGCGGGCCGAATTCCAATATTCGATGTTTGACGTTTGATGCCGCGCCGCCGCCTCAAGCCAGCCCTCTCCTCCGGCGGAACCACCATTCGCCGCACAGGCAGCCGAACAACGACAACACCAAGAGCGGATGGTTCCAGACATCCGTGATGATCTCACGCTCGGTCATGCGTTTGGGTTTTGGCAGGGTTTCCAGCCACTTGTCCCCCTCGCCGCGGGCGAAGTAAGCACCGCCGCTTTGTTTGGCGATGCCACGCAGAAACTCCGTGTCCGGTGCCTCACCGCGTCGTTCCTCTGGCGAGGATGCCACGGCGAAACGCAGATCCGCGGCCACTTCGCCACCCTGCCACGCGGCATGGGCGTCCACCTGATAGAGTCCGGTGCTTGCCGCCTCCGTTTCCCCGCGGAAACCAATCACGCGTCGTCCGTCAGGGTTCTGCCATACGGACGCCTGCAGGGCCAGCGCCTTGGTGCCGCCATCCGGGGGCTTCACCGTCACCTCGAGGGATTTGAACGGAGCCTCGCCCTTGCCGATCCACTCGGCGAGGATGGAAACCCGGTCGCCCTGGCGGTAGAACGGGCGGTCTGCGGTGAGTTCGATGCGTCCGCCACTCTGCAGCCCCTCGTGGTCGGGTGCCAGCCAGTCTAACAACTGGCCCCAGAACGTGTCGTAGGCGGAGAGCCTGCCAGACCATCCGGGCGACGCGACGCGCCAGCGCCATAGCGTGTCGCTGAGGACCACGGCCACGCGGCCCGCGCCCTGCTGCTTCACCACCACGAGCGGGCGCGCCTGGCCGTCCGCAATCGCTTCCATGAGCACCTGCGCGTTGCCCGCCACACCGGTGGCCGAGTTCGCGCCCTGCAGCGCGGGGAAATCCTTCACCGCCTCGAACAGCGGACCGAACACCGGATGCCTCAGCCCGGCATCGGTGAGCTTCACCCCGAATCGTCCGTCGCGGTGCGGCGCCGGAACCGGCATCGGCAGCACACGACCTAACAAGGCCGCCGCCTGCGGCGAGGCTAACAGATTCGGTCCACCCAACACAGCGAGTCCCCCGCCCTTGCCGGCGTAGTCCGCGATGGCCTGCCACTGCGCGGCATTGAGCGCCTCAGGGCTGACGTCCGCGAGAATCACCGCGGCCCTGCCTGATAGAGCGGCGGCGCTGAGGTCGAGCGTATCGGTGGACTTGCCGCCGCCATCGGCGAAGCTGGCCCAGCGGCCGTCCTGCCAGCGGGCGAAACTGTCGAGCCGAACGTTGCGGTCGGTGGTCAGGGCGCGGCGGAGGAATTTCCCTTCGAAACCAAGCGTGTTCGACAACAGCAGCACGCTGCGTCCCTCCTGGCGCACGGCGATGACGAAGGGCTGGGATTTCGCCGAGGCGTCCGCCGCCGCATCAGCCACGCGGATTTCATAGGCATAACTCCCGGGTTTCTCCGACTTGAGCGGCAGCATCGCTTCCGCCACTTCTCCGCGCTTGGCGAAACGGATGCGTTTCTCGCCAAGCTTGCGGCCATCGCTCCACAGTTCCACCGGGATGTCCTTGCCCTCCACGCCCCAGGCTTGCAGCACCACGCGCACGCTGGTCTCAGCCCCGGCCTCGGGTCGGCGTGGCGGCTCGACCTGCCAAACGGCCACACGCGAACTCACTGCCGCGCCTGGCGGTTCCACCTCCATCACCCAGCATGGCAGTTCCGTGCCCACCGGCGGACCCCCGCCGGTATCCAGACCATCGGAAATCAGAACCACTCCCGCGGCTCCTTCACGTCCCCAGCGGCGCGTCCATTCGGCGAGCGATGCCGTGATGCGGGACTCGGTGCCGTTGAAAGCGATCTCGCCCGGCACGGTTTCGGTGAGTTTCCTGTCGATGGAGAAAAACCGCAGATCGCAGGTTTCACGGGCCTTGCGGAAAGCCGCGGAGTCCAGCCACTCGCGCGCCATCGCAGCGCGCTTGCCATCGTTCATGCTCTGCGAACCATCCACCAGCACGCCGACCAGCGGCCGCTCCGAAACCGTCTCGCGACGCTTGAACTGAGGCTGCAACAACACCCACGCGAGCAACAATGCCGCCATGCCACGCAGACCAGCGAGCCACCACGCGCGCTGCCGTTCGGGATCGCGACGCAACTCCGACAGACTCCACACGGTGAAGCCCAGCACGCCCAACGCGAGCAACCAGAAGACCGGGTTTCCAGTCATACCTTGGCCCTCCTTGGAATCCACTTTGGCAACTCACCACCAGCATTCACTTCGCGCAGTTTAGCGGTTCGGGTGGAGAGCCAACCTTCAGCAAGGAACACCAGCGCCGCCGCACCTAACAACCATGGCCACAGCGGCACCTCGCGGCGGATTTCCTCGCGCCACTCGCGGACGCCCTGCGCGCCCGCCACCACGCGGCCGGGCAGTATGGCCTTGAGTTTCACGTCCTCCACCGCATGCAGATCGGATTCCTCGCGGCGCACGTTCACCGCGCAGCGCCAGACGGTTTTCCCGTCCTTGGAAACCGCATCCAACAGGCCACTGTGCAGCGCCCGCATGGCGGGGCCGCCATCCTCCGCCGCAGGCCACGCCGCGTCCCCTGCGAATTTGGTTAGATCCGGCAAGGCCTCGCCCACCCGGCATGACGCGGCCGTCTGCATGGCCAACTCCCTGGCGCGGGCCAGTTGCTGGACCAGTGGCACGAATACCGGAGATAGCGGCAGGTCGCCCCACGAACGATCGACGCTCGCATTCAGCCACAATACGCGTCCCCTGCCATGCGGATGCTCCACCAACAACGGCAACTCACCCGCCAGGGTGGCCAGCACCTTCGCCCCGGAAGCAGGCTCGCAGCGCCGCGCGATCCGTTGCGGCAGCGGCGGAAACGGCGTCTGTCCACCCCAAACCGACCCGAACAATGCATGCTCAGGAGCCATCAACCGCGTCGCGATCCGCCCGGCGGGCAGACTGGGTTCCTCCCCCGCCGTCACCGGCCAATCCTTGGGCAGCGGGTCCGGCTGCGAGTCCCCCGTGACCACGATGGTCCCGCCTGCCTCGGTGAATGCCAGCGCCTTGCTCCATGCCGCCGCATCACTAACAGCTCCGGCCGTAAACCACACCGAGTCATTGCCATCGGTCGAATGTTTCGCCCACTCACCGGATTCGATAGCCTCCGCCTTGCCCGCCGCGCCTGCCGCCAGCGCTTTGGTTAGAAAGAACGACGGACGCATGGAACCCGCAGCTCCTCCCGCACGGTCCACCACCAGCGCGTTGAGCGGATGTCGCACGGGCAGTGCGAAAAACCAATGATCGTCACAAACCAGCGCGTCGCCGGTCAGCGCGAGTTCTCCGGCGAGCAACGGACCGGTCACCGCCGGCACGGGCAGCGCGAGCGGCACCTCCACCGTGCCACCGGCCGGGATTTCCACCGGTTTGCGCAGCAGCACCTGCCCCTCGGCGCGACATTCCAACAAGTCGTTCACCGCAGCATCGCCGTGGTTTCCAATCCTCGCGACCCCCGTCATCATGCCGCCCGCCCGCACCTCGCGGCCGTTCCACTCCACCGAATCCACCGCGATGTTCGAGGCGCGCGCCGCATCCGGAGCCAGCACCACCAGGCCCACACCGCCACGGTTCCATGCGCGCCGGAAGAATCCATCCGCAGGCCAGTCCCACGCGGCGGGCTGGTTGTCCGTGATGACCACCAGCTCCTTGCGGCCGACACTCCGGGTGTCCGCCCACTCGCGCGCCGCATTGAATACCGGTGCCAGGCTCGCTGAACCTTCGGAAACTTTGAGCGCATCGAGTTGCTTGAAAAGAAACCCGCGGTCGGTGATCGGCACCGGCACTGGTTTCTCCAGCTTGTCTGTTAGAACCCACAGCGCCACCGCGTCCGCAGGATCGAGACCACCGATCCACTCGCGCGCCAGACGTTTCGCGGCATCGAAGCGCGCGCCGGTATCGCCGCGCCAGTCCATGCTCGCCGTGGCGTCGATCACCACCACCGACTCCACCTTCCTGCCCGCACCCAGCCAACCGCCGCTCGACCGAACGACAGGTCTGGCAAACGCCGCCGCCAACACCGCCAGCAGCAGCAGGCGCAGCAGCAACAACCCGAGATCCTCCACACGCGCCTGCCGCTTCATCCGCGCCGCCGCCATCTTCAGGTAGCGCAGCGAAGGAAACTCCACCGGCGTCTGCCGCCGCTTCCGCCGCAGGTGCAGCCACAGCGGCACCGCAAGAGCAGTCAGCCCGGTCAGAAGAAATGGCGAGAGGAAACCCATGGAGTGGCGCACCGGACAACAACCGCAGCACACGCCGATTGAATCCTCATTCAGGACGCTGCGCGAGAACGGACTCTTTCAGAACGGGAATCGCCAGAGCATAGGGCGAAGGGGATTGCATCCTCTCGTTAGAGACTCCGGAAACAACCGGGCTGATGCGAAGGGGTTTCAAACCTTTTCTCCATATTCCCAAAGCCGGAAGGAGGAATGGAGGAGGCTGATGGAGGGATGCGGGCGGTCGCCGCCCGAAAGAGTGCCGCATCCCTTGAAAATCGCCGCTAACCCGCACGCAGCATGAAGTGAGCACGTGATCCACAAAGCTTGGGCTTGCGCGGGGCGGCGTCCTTGGCCATGGAAGGGACTCCGCAGCATGAGATTCCACCACCATCCAGGCTTCTGAAGATGTCCGACGAAACAATCACCCATTTCATGGTCGGCACCCGTGGCAGTGATCTGGCGCTCGTCCAAGCAAGCGCCACCGAGGCCGCGCTTGCAGCCGCGTTTCCGGATCTGCGGATCGAGCGACGCATCATCAAGACCACCGGTGACCGACGCACGGACGTTTCCCTCGCCGAGGTGGCGAAGGCCGAGGGCACTTTCGACAAGGGCGTTTTCATCAAGGAACTCGAACTGGCCTTGGACGACGGCAGCATCGACATCGCCGTCCACAGCCTCAAGGACCTGCCGACAGTGCTCGAAGCGCGCTACGCGCTGGCGGCAGTGCTCGAACGCGCCCCCATTCGCGACGTGCTTGTCACCCGCGATGGCGCTGGATTCGATTCGCTCGCCGCGGGGGCCTTCGTCGGCACCAGCAGCGTCCGCCGTGCGCGGCAGGTGGAGTTCCTGCGGCCGGATCTGAAAGTGATCGACCTGCGCGGCAACGTGCCCACCCGATTGGAGAAAATCGCCGCCGGAAACCCCTACGACGCCATCCTGCTGGCCGAGGCCGGCTTGGTCAGGCTCGGATTTCTTCCGGAGATTGCCGCAGATGGCGGTCCGGAGCCCATTCTCGACATGCCGGGTTTGACCGCGCTGCGCCTGAACGAAAGCCTGTTCTTCCCCGCCGCTGGCCAAGGCGCGGTCGGGCTTGAAATCCGCTCCAGCGACACACGCAGCCGTGTGCTTGCCGAAGGGATCGGCCATATGGAAACATGGATCCGTGTGACCGCCGAACGCGAGTTTCTCCGCCTGCTGGACGCCGGTTGCCACACGCCCGTCGGAGTGTTCTCCTCTCTAACAAACGGCGTGCTGCAAATGCACGCGCGGGTTTTCCCGGAGTCCGGCGGCGCGCCACAAACCGGCGAGGCATCCGGCACCGATCCTTTGGAAACCGCCCTCACCCTTTTCAACTCCCTGTCATGAGCCAATCCGGAATCTGTTATCTTGTCGGTGCCGGTCCCGGTGATCCCGGCCTCGTCACGCTGCGCGCCAAGGAATGCATCGAGCGGGCGGACGTGCTGGTTTACGACGCGCTCGCCAATCCCGAGCTGCTGAACTGGACCAAGGCCGGTTGTGAGAAAATCAACGCCGGCAAGCGTGCCAAGGACCATGTGCTGACGCAGGAGGAAACCAACGCGCTGATCGTCGAACGAACCAAGGCGGGCAAGTCCGTGGTTAGATTGAAAGGCGGAGACCCGATGATCTTCGGCCGCGGCGGCGAGGAGGCGGCGGAACTCGCGGCGGCAGGCGTGCCGTTTGAAATCGTGCCCGGCATCAGTTCCACCATCGCCGGCCCGGCCTACGCGGGCATCCCGGTCACGCACCGCGACCACAACACTCAGCTCACCATTTTCACCGGACATGAGGATCCCACAAAAGGTTTCAGCTCGGTCGATTATGCCCAGCTCGCCAAGGCGCCGGGCACCAAGGTTTTTGTCATGGGCATCGGCAGGCTGCGCGAAATCACCTCATCCTTCGTTTCCAACGGAGCGGATCCAACCACCCCCATCGCTCTCACCCAGTGGGCCACCACCGGCGCGCAGAAGACCATCGTCGGCACGCTGGCAGACATCGCGGACATTGCGGAGCGCGTGAACTTCGGCTCACCTGCCGTGGCGGTGATCGGCACGGTGGTCAACGAGCGCAAGAAGATCAACTGGTTCGAGAAACGGCCGCTCTTCGGCAAACGCATCGTCGTCACCCGCACGCGCGAGCAGGCCGGTGAGCTCAGCAAGGCTCTGGCAGATCTCGGCGCTGATGTGATCGAACTGCCGACCATCCGCATCGAGCACCCGGAGGACAAACAAAGCTTCGCCGAGCTCGTGACCCACGCCCACGAATACGACTGGCTCGTTTTCACCAGTCCTAACGGAGTCGAGCGTTTCTTCGATGCGTTCTTCGCCACCTATCCAGACGCCCGCAGCCTCGGCAACCCGCGCATCGCCGCCATCGGCAGTGGCACCGCCAAGAAGATCCGCGAATACCGTTTCACCGTGGATTTGATCCCGGAGAAATTCGTGGCCGAAGGATTGATCGACGCGTTCAAGAAGGAGTCCGTCGAAAATCTAACGATGCTCTGGGTCAAGGCCGCCGAATCCCGCGACGTGGTCTATGACGGACTGTCCAAACTCGGTGCCATCGTTGACGAATGCATCGCCTACCGCACCGTGCCCGAAAAGGGCGACCCCACCGGCGCGAAAGCCCGCCTGGCGGAACAAGGCGCGGACATGATTACCTTCACCTCCGGCTCCACCGTGGAGCACTTCTTCGACCTCGGGCTCGATTGGCCGGAAGGCTGCGTGGCCGCAAGCATCGGACCCGTCACCAGCGAAACGCTCCGTGCGAAAGGCATGCCACCGGCGTTCGAGGCGAATCCCCACGACATTCCGGGCCTCGTCGCAGCCATTGTAAGGTATTTCAAGAAGCACCGCTGATCCACGGCAGTGTCTGTCCGAGGAAGTGCAAAAAGGACCGGTTCACTTGATCGTCTTGAGTTGTAGGTTGCGGAAGCCAAGGAAGGTGATCGTAGTGGTGACAGCCATCCGTTCGTCATTGGACTTATCGGACATTTTTTTACCATTTACGGTGACATGGAATTCCGAAACCACGGCAGCTGCGTTGCCTGCACGGCGACCGCGTCCGAATCCGATCGGTTGGATCACCAGATAGTGGTCATCGTTCTCGAATTTCTCGCCATAATTCCAACCGTCTTCGGTCGGGAACCACTCGATAACATTTGGGTCCGAAATATGGAAGATGCCACCACATTCGTTGCTGGTTTCTTCAGTGAGCGAATCGAACTGGCTGCGGATAGATGCGTTTGATTCAATGAGATCGAGGTAAAATGCCTTGATCTGCTCGGCCGTTTTGGGTTCAGCGTCAAATGATCTGCTGACGGAATGGATAACCTTGCTGGGATGCGTGGGATTTCGGGAGGCTACTTTCCCGGGTGTAGGCGGTGGTTTGGGTGAAGTTGGTTTTGGGACGCAGCCGACCAAGACAAAGGCAGCGGCGTAAAGGAAAAGCAAGGTGATGCTGGATGACTTCATGTTGAGATCAATGATTCAAATGCTGGATCAAATCGACATTCGACGACAACCACATAATGGTAGCAGCGAGCAGAACCAAATCGGAATGACGTTCCGGCTTCGCTGCGGCTTGGCGCTTCCGACTGATACTCACGGATCGCCCGGAGGTCGGTCCCTGCCTGGCAGTCACACGGCGCCGGCGATGGCAAGCACCTCGCTGAACGGCAGGTCCGCCAACAAACCGAAGGCCTCATGCCGGGTCAGTCTTGCGCGGATCGTAGCAGGGCTGGTCATTCCGCAGAGGAACCTTGCGAGCTGGCGCGGCGTGCCGAGTGCCGCGTGACTTTCACGTGAGAGTTTTCTAACGGATTCCCACACCTCCTCGCCGGGTTCACGGGAACGTGACCGTTTCAAGGTCACCGCAGACACTCCGCGGCAACGATCGCAGTGGCCGCAGGGTTGTTCCAGTTTTTCGCCGAAATGCGCGGTGAGATAGGCCGTCAGGCAGCGGCGGGTGGACGAGATGCCGAGCACTTGTTGCAGGCGCTCCAGATCCGCCTGCTCGCGTTTCACGAACAACTCGCCGTAGCGCTCCGCAAGCTGGCGCAGGTCGCCGGGTTCCCTCTTCATGCGGTATCCCTGCCGCGTCCTGGAAACCGTTAGAGCCGCGTCGCCTGCGGATTCGAATGCGCTCAAGGCAGCGACGATCTTCTCGCGCGTCACTCCCATTTCGGCGGAAATCACGGAAGGCTCGAACTCCAGCCATGAGCGCCCGGGTTTACCGCAGTCCAGAAGGCGGTTGAGGAATTTGCGCTCCGCGGGCGAATGTCCGGCAAGCGCCTGCTCGCGGGAACGCAGCAGTTTCAGCCGATAGGTGCCATAGAAAGTCCCCGTTGCTTCGAGGATGCCGTCGGTTTCCAGATAGGCCAGCATCGTGGAGATCACCGAGGTGCGGATGTCGCAGCCGACGGATAGATCATAAACCGAGACATCGAAAACTTTGCCAAGCCTCAGCACGCGGTCGATCAGGTTTGCCAGCGCGCGCGGCGTGGGTGTGTCCGAATAGATGAAGTTCTCCAGCACCGTCAGGTCGTCGCCGCAGGCGAGCATCTCGCAGACGGCGTGCTTCCCGTCCCGCCCCGCGCGGCCGATCTCCTGGGTGTGGTTTTCCAGACTCTTCGGCAGGTTGTAATGAAACACGCCGCGGATGTCGGCCTTGTCGATGCCCATGCCGAAAGCGATGGTCGCCACGATGATGCGTGTCTCGCCAATCATGAACGCGCGCTGCGCGTCCGTGCGGAATTCATCGGGCAGTCCGGCATGATAGGCGCGGGCGGAAAGCCCGTTCTTCTGGAGAAACGTGGCCACTTCCTCGGCGGTTTCCTGACGTGTGACGTAAACGACCGCCGCTCCGTCCAGGGACCGCAGTTTATCTAACAACACGAATTTCCGCTCGGCGGCCGTGCACGGCGTCACGCGCAGATCGAGGTTCGGCCGGTGGAAACTGCGCTGAACGTGATCGGCGGCGGCGATGCGGAAATGTTTGCGGATCTCGCGCGCCACCTTGGGCGTGGCCGTGGC
>CANBTO010000017.1 GCA_947372405.1 Verrucomicrobiaceae bacterium | reverse complement strand
GCTTGTCGCCTTGGATCTCGATGCAGCCGTCTTTCACGGTGCCTCCGACTCCGCAGGCCTTCTGCATCTTCTTCGCAAGTTCCTGTTTTTCCGCCAGCCCGATGCCGGTGAAATTTCTGGCCACGGTGACTCCCTTGCCGCCTCGATGTGCGGTCTGACGGACAATGTCCACCCGGCCACGGTTGGTGTTCTTCTGGCCGCGTTGAGAGGTTTTTGCGGGAATCGCAATGTTGGAATCGGGTGATCCCTCTGGGCCTGCAGGCAACTGGCCGAGCCCGGCCAGCGCGCCGAACGGGTCCGGTGGCGGGCATCCTCCTCCGCGGGTGGTTTTGTCTTCAGGGTTTCCACTCATCACGGCCATTGAATCGGAATGCCCGGGGCCAGGCGATCATTTCTCTTTATTTCCATTGCTTCGAACTCGCCCCGCCCTGTATGAGGGCGCGTAGCGGCAGCCGCCGCATCAAAGACCGAAGCGGCGAAACCACCCCGCGATTCACTCAATCAGAAAATTTTCACTTATGGCCGTCACACCAAGCAAAGATTACAAGCGCCGGGAGCGCGAGCAACGGAAGCTGGACAAGCGCATGGCACGGGATGCCGCCAAGGAGCAGGAGCTCGCCGCCCAGCAGGCTGCCGCGCAGTCCGCTGCCGAAGAGGCTTATCATGCCAGCGAGGAAGGCATTCAGGCCAAGCAGGAGGCGGAATTCGAGGCGGAACTCGAGGCCGAGCGCCAGTCACAGAAAGTGGCTTGATCGACAGGATTTTTCCTTACGGAGAAAAGAGTCTGTGATTTCATGGACGGCGGTGCGATCGTGGAGCATGCCCACATACGTGTATGAGACCATTCCGCAGAAGAGCGGGGAGGCTCCAGTCCGTTTCGAGTTCAAACAAGGGATCAATGATCCCAAGCTCACCGAACAGCCAGGGACCGGAATACCGGTGAGACGACTGGTCTCCGGCGGTTTCATCCAGTTGCGGAGTGAGCAGTCTTCCGTGGGATCGGTGACGGACCCCTCGTGGTGCCGGAAGGATTGATTTTCCGACACCCGCTTGCCGCGATGGAACATGAAGCATTCCGGGGACCCAAGGCTGTTCTGAAATCACCTGGTCGATTCCTGGATCTTTTCGCCGACGTGTTCCACGCCACTGCCCGGGTGGTCAGCCCTGGTCGATGGTTTTTTCGGTCTTGGCGTCAATGATGGCGAAGCGCTCGCGGTTGAGCGATGGATCAGAGCGGAAGATGAGGCGGCCGGAGTGGGAGCGTTCGAGTTCGACGAGCAGTTTCGAATCCTCGCTTTTGAAGCGGTTGAGCACGTCGCTGTTGACGATGACGATGATGTCTCCGACGGAGTCGCGGTGTTTCTGAATGACAGTGTTGAGGCGGCGCTGGATTTCCACGGACATGGTCATCGGCGTCTTCACGCGGGCGCGGCCCTGGCAATACGGGCAGGGCTCGTACATCGAATCCCGCAGCGATTCGTTGAGGCGCTGGCGCGTCATCTCCATCAACCCGACGGGCGAGATCTGAAGCACCTGGGTCTTGGCCTTGTCCTTCTTCAGGCGGTCCTTGATGGCCTTGTAAACCGTCTGTTGGTCCTTGCGGTGGCGCATGTCGATCAAGTCGATGACGACCAGGCCGCCGATGTTGCGCAGGCGGAGCTGGCGGGCGACCTCGCGGGCGGCCTCGATGTTGGTTTCGAGAATCATCTTGTCCACGTCCTTGGAGCCGCGGTTGCGGCCGGTGTTGACGTCGATGGCGATGAGCGCCTCGGTCTCGTCGATGACGATGTAACCGCCGCAGGGCAGCCAGACCTGGCGGGAAAACGCCTCGTCGATCTGCTTCTGGATCCCGACGCGCTCGAAGATCGGTTGGGTGCTGGTGACCATGTGGTGGACGCGGCGTTTGGCGCGGCGGGAGATTTTGCCGGCGATGGCGCGGATCATCTCGGTGGTCTCCGCGTCGTCGCAGAGGACCTGGTTGATCTCGTCGGTTAGAAAATCGCGGGCAGTGCGCTCGATGAGGCCGGGTTCCTGGAAGATGCAAACGGGGGCGGGGTTGCTGGCGCGGCGCGCTTCGATCTCGTCCCATTGTTCAAGCAGCATGGCGAGGTCGCGGACGAAGTGGCGGGCGCGGGTGCCGGATGCCACGGTGCGCATGATGATGCCCATGCCTTCCGGGACCGAAAGTTTCTGGACGATCTTGCGGAGGCGGGCGCGCTCGTTGGGATCCTCGATCTTGCGGGAGATGCCGAACTGCTCGGTGTAGGGCATGAGCACGAGGTAGCGGCCGGCGAGCGAGATGTTGGTGGTGACGCGCGGCCCCTTGGTGCCGATGGGCCCCTTGGAAACCTGGATCACGATCTCGGAGCCGATCGGATAGATATCAGGAATGTCCTTCGAGGTGATCTTCTTCTGCTGCTTCTTTTTCCCTTCGCGCTGGATCTCCTCGAGGCCGGCGTCAAGCGCGGCGGGGATGGCGTCCCAGAAGTGAAGGAAGGCGTTCTTGTCGAGGCCGATGTCCACGAACATGGCCTTGAGGCCGGGTTCGATGTTCTTGACGCGGCCCTTGAAGATGCCGCCGACGATGTTCTGGTCACCCTCCCGTTCGACGGTGTATTCCTCCAGGATGCCGTCTTCCAACAAAGCGACGCGGCGCTCCAGTTTTTCGACGTTGACGATGAGGGTGTTGCCGTGCATGGGGTCGGGTTTGCCGATGCCGAGGAGTCTTTTGATATGCTGGATCATGTTGTTGAGGATCAAGGTAAGGTTTATGTCAGGGTTGGTTTTGGTGAGGGTCAGGGTTCCTTGACGGGAACGGCTTTGGGAATGACGGTGCCTTCATCGTCGATTTCCGGAGTGAGGGATGGGACGGGCATTTCCGCATTGTCAACGGGCTGTGCGACTGGCGGAGCGGCGACATCGCCGATCTCGTTGCCGGTTTCACCGGCGTCCGCTTCATCGGCGGGACCGCTGGCGTTGATGGCGGCGAGCACGTCCTTGGGCATTTCGATGGACTCAAGGCGGGTGGTGTTTCCTACGAACTCGGTCTGGGGTTTGAGTGGGAGTTTCAGACCATCTTCCTGGGCGAAGAGGCCACCGTAGATGAGATGGACGAGAGGACCGCAGACACCGCCGCCGGAACCCGCGTTCTGGGCAAGCACGCAGACCGCATACTTGGGATTCTGATAGGGGGCGAAGCTGATGACCCAGGAGTTGTTGGACTTCTGTCCGTTGTCGATGGTTTGGGCGGTTCCGGTTTTGGCGGCGACCTCCATGTTGGGCATCTTCACTTTGCTGGCGGTGCCGCCCTTCACGTTGGCGGCCATCCACATGCCTTTGCGGATGAGTTCGAAATCGTCGGATTTGATGCCCTGCTGGATCAAGTCCACGACGAGTTTGGGTTTGTCCTGGATGAGGGTTTTACCTTCCTCGGACACCGCCTTGCGGATGATGCGCGGCTGATAGTATTTGCCGCCGTTGGCGATACAGGCGGTCATCGAACAGAGCTGGAGGGGAGTGGCCATGGTGTCTCCCTGGCCTATGGAAAGGAAGGCGGTGAGGACCGGGGTCATGGCCGCGTTGGGGTTGGCCGCACGCCAAGCCGGGCTGCCAGGAAGAATGCCGGGGTCTTCCTTGGGAAGCTCGATGCCGGTGCGTTTGCCGATGCCGACCATCTGGCTGCCGGTGACCATGGCCTTCCAGCCGATGGTGTTGGCGAGCTTGTTGAAGTATGGGTTGCAGGACTGCATCAGGGCCTTGGGCAGCGTGAGCGGTCCGTGCATGCCGCGGTGCATGTTCCAGAGCCAGCAGCCGACGTTGTGGTTGCCGTAGGTGACAAAGCCCTCGCAACTGAAGGTCCTGCCAGCCATCCCCTGGAGCGCACCGGAAACGGCGGTGGCGATCTTCATCGTCGAGCCGGGCGTGAAGGCGGAGATGGCCCGGTTGGAGAAAGGCGAGAGCTGCTTGTTGGAAGTGTAGGATTTCCATTTGTCCGCGGAAATGGTCGGGATAAACGAGTTCGGATCGTAATCCGGCACGGATGCCATGGCGAGCACCTCGCCGGTGTTCACATCCATGATGACACCCGCGGCGCGTCCCACGCGGCGCAGAACGTTTTCCAGCAGGTATTGCTTGCGGGCGTCGATGGCGAGCTGGACCTTGGCTCCGGTGCCGGGTTTTGTGTAGTCCGACATGCGGATGGTGCGGCCTTTCTCGTCCTTGACGATGGTTTTGCGTCCTTCCGGCCCGCGGAGCAGCTGGTCCATGCTGGCCTCCACGCCGGCGACGCCCTTGTCGTCCCCGATGTAGTGGTTGAAAATCCGCGTGGCGCTTTCGGGGATATCACCCTTTTCCCAAGGCTTGAGATATCCGAGCACATGACTTGCAAGCGAGCCATAGGGGTATTGGCGCTGCGGCTTGATGGTTAGATATACTCCCGGCAGATCGAGGTTATGCTCCGCGAATTTGGCGAAATCTTCGTAGGAAAGGTCCGTGCGGTAGCTGTAGGGAATGAGGCCGCCGTGGGTGAGGAAGTGGGTGCGCATGTCCCCGGCCTTGAAGTTTTTCGCGAGCTTGAGCTTGGGATCGTTGAGGACGCGGATTGGCCCGTCCTTCACGATGGCGACGATGTCCTTCTCCTTGTTCTCGCGGTCCATGCCGTCCTTCTTGGAAACGCGCCGGATCTCGGGATCGTTCTCGTGCTGGGCGAGATAGGCGTCCCGGATTTCCTCAAGATTGAAGGAGACCTCGTATTTGCGCAGGTTGCGGGCGAGGACGATACCGTTGCGGTCGGTGATCTCGCCGCGGGTGCCGGGTTCGCGGATCGTCACGGTACGGTTGCCGGGCACCTGGTTGAGGAATTCGATGCGGCGGTCGATCTGGAACTCGTACAGGCGCGTGAGCAGCGCGCCGAAACCGACGAGCACTAGCACCGTCAGCAGGTAGAGTCGGATTCGGTAGCCGGGTTCCATGCGGGTCACTGGGTGCGCCTGCGGCGGCGTCCGGCTTCAGGGTTGATCGAGTGGTCGCATGCATTCGCGATTCGGAACAGCAGCCAGAAAACAAGCGGCGAGAAGAGCATCGTCACGAGCGACGTGTAGAACATTTGGAGCAGGGTCGCCTTGTTGAGAACGAAGTCGCCGCGGACGAAGTTGATGATGGCGTATTCGGCGGCGAGGTAGAGGAAAACCGCAATGCCGGAAAGCATGGCGGAGAAATGCCACTTGCCCTGTTTGAACAACGGTTGGATCCCCTGCATCAGGAAACCCATGCCGCCGAAGAGCAGGATCGAGTATCCGAAACGCATCGACTCGATCTGCTGGGTGTAAACGTCCGGGTCCCCGCCATGCGGGCCGAGCGCGCACTGTGCGTCCCAGAAAAACCCGCCGATGAAGGCTAACAGAAGCATGGTGGGCTGGCCGACGGTGACGGCGCAGCAGAGGAACACCAGTTGCACCAGCAGGATCCGCGAGTGGTGCAGGCCCGTGAACGCGGGCAGGAACTGCTGCAACACGAAGGCGGCCAGCAGTAGCAGGATGGTGATGACGGAGTAGCGGATCACGGGTGGTTCAGGAATCGGCGGACAACACCACGAATACCGAGCCGAGATCCGCGAAGTTCACCGATGGACGGACAAGAGCTTCGGATTCCAGCGCGCCTTTTTCGACGGAGTCAATGGTTCCAAGAAGAACGTTGGCCGGGAAGATGCCTCCCCGTCCGGTGGCGAACACGCGCTGGCCCGGGCGGACGGCGGCGTTCGGTGATAGATATTTCAAACGAAGCATGGGTTCCCCGTCGAAACCGCCGCGCTGGCCGCGGAGAATGCCGACCTCGGGCGAGCCTTCGACGCGTGCGGCGACCTGGCAGTTCTCGTCGGTTAGAAGCAGGACGGACGATCGTTCGCCACCGTTGTCCACGCGGTCGATCTTGCCGACGAGGCCTTCGTTGGAGAGCACGGCGAGCTGGGTGCCGATGCCACGGTTGGAACCGGCGTCGATCTCCACCGTCTGCCACCAGGTGGTGGGGTTCCTGCGGATGACGCGGGCGGCCACCACGTCGAAGTGGTTGGTTTTCTTGAAATCCAGCGCGTGGCGGAGCTGGGCGTTCTCGCCCTCCAGCTCGCGACAGCGTGACTCGAATGGCCTGAGGCGTTCGAGTTGCTCGCGGGTGGTTTCGAGTTCCGTTTCGAGGTCTTTGGAATGACGGGTCTCTTCCAGGAAAGCGCGGGCCTGGGTTTCCATGCGGGAGCCTGATTTCAGGAACGGCGACATCGCCGAGTAATAGGCGTTCTGGATCTCGCGCACACTGCGATCACTCCTCGTGAGAGCCCACACGGCTCCTCCGAGAAACACCAACAGGGCGATGAGATTGAGCGGCTTCATGGCCGGGTAATGCCAATGAACCGCTTAGCGGTCCGAATTGGTGACCCGCTTCAGGAGGGAGAGTTCCTGAAGCGCCTTTCCGGTGCCCTCGGCCACGGCGCTGAGGGGGTCCTCGGCGATGTGGACGGGAAGCCCGGTTTCCTCGCGGAGGAGGCGGTCAAGCCCCTTGAGCAACGCTCCTCCGCCGGCCAATACGATGCCTCGATCCACGAGATCGGCGGCAAGTTCCGGCGGGCAGCGTTCGAGAGTGGTGCGGACGGCGTCAACGATGGTGCTGAGCGGATCCGCCATGGCCTCGCGGATTTCCTGCGAGGTGATGGTGATGGTCTTGGGAAGTCCGGCGACGAGGTCACGGCCCTTGACTTCCATGGTGAGTTCCTTCGGCAGCGGCGCGGCCGAGCCAAGGCGGATCTTGATTTCCTCCGAAGTGCGCTCGCCGATCATCAGGTTGTAGGCGCGCTTCATGTATTGGATGATCGCTTCGTCCAGTTCGTCACCGGCGGTGCGCACGCTGCGGGCGTAAACGATGCCGGAGAGGGAAATCAGTGCGACCTCGGTGGTGCCGCCGCCGATATCGACGATCATGTTTCCCGAGGCCTCCTGCACCGGCAGTCCCACGCCGATCGCGGCGGCCATCGGCTCCTCGATCAGATAAACCTCGCGCGCTCCAGCCTGTTCGGCGGACTCCCGGACGGCGCGACGTTCCACTTCGGTGATGCCGGAGGGGATGGCGATGAGCACCCGGGATTCGAGCGGCGGCCCTTGTTCACCTTGCGGATGAAGTGGCGGAGCATCGCTTCGGTGACTTCGAAGTCCGCGATGACGCCGTCCTTGAGGGGGCGGATCGCGACGATATTGCCCGGCGTCCGGCCGAGCATGCGTTTGGCATCATCGCCCACGGCGAGCACTTCGTTGGTGCCCGCCTTCACCGCGACGACTGACGGCTCGCGCAGGACGATGCCGTGGTCCTTGACGTTGATCAGAGTATTCGCGGTGCCAAGGTCGATGCCGATATCATTGGAAAACAGGTTTCCGAAAAATCTTTTGAACATGGAAGGTGTTGAAAATGAAAGAGATGGTTTGGAAATTCAGGATGGCCCGAAGGTGCCCTGGAACCACTTCGTCTTGGCTTGCGGGGCCGTGGGTGGACGAAGGGAGGCGCGGGAAACATCGGTAGAAGCGGGCGACGTTCGTCATTTGGTGCGCCAAGGTCAAGCCGGAATCGGTGTTCCTCGCCGTTCTCAACGGTGTTCCACGGCGGCCTCTCCGGTGTCGAAGTGTGCGAGCTTGTCAAAGGTATCGATTGATCCGAGCCTTTTTGCCGCCCATGGCATGTGGGCGATCCGGAACCGCGACCTCCACCCGTTTGAAACCTCACCTCACCGCCATTGTGGCAATGACCCCCGAAAGGGTAATCGGCCGAGCCGGGATCCTGCCGTGGCACCTGCCGGAGGATCTGGCTTTTTTCAAACGAACCACATCCGGCCACCCGATCGTAATGGGCAGGAAAACCTACGAGTCGATCGGCCGGCCGCTGCCCAAGCGCCGCAACATCGTGCTGACGAGGGACCGTGACTGGTTCGTGCCGGGGGTGGAGGTGATCCATCGGCCTGACGAACTGGAGTGTCTGCCGGATCTCACCGGCCCGGTTTTCATCATCGGGGGTGCGGAGGTTTACGCCGTGTTCCTGCCGGCACTGGACGATCTGTTAGTGAGTCATGTTTTCGCGAACTACGACGGAGACACCCGTTTTCCTGAATTCCAGGGCATGTTTCCCATCTCTGAACTGCTGGAAAGCCATGAAACCTTCGAGGTTAAACGCTGGAGCCGACAATCCGAGACCCTCTGAAACCGATCTTATGATGTTAGATAAATCAAAACGAGGCGGACTGCTGGCGTTGGTGCTGGCGCTGGTTTCCAACTGCATGGCTTTCGCAGGGGAGCCGCCAGGCCCGGAAGTCGCGGCAAGGGAACAAAGGATCCAATGGTGGCGCGACGCCCGTTTCGGCATGTTCATCCACTGGGGCTTGTACGCGGTTCCCGGCGGTGCGTGGAAGGGCAAGGTCCGGACCTCGGGATATTCCGAATGGATCATGTTCGACGAGAAAATCCCGGCCAAGGAATACGAGCAACTCGGTGCGAAATTCAATCCGGAGAAATTCGACGCCGCCGCCTGGTGCGCGGTGGCGAAGAAGGCGGGCATGAAATACATGGTGCTCACCACCAAGCACCACGACGGCTTCAGCATGTATCATTCGAAACTGACAAAATACAACATCGCGAATGCCACGCCGTTCAAGCGGGATGTCACCCGCGAGCTGTCCGACGCGTGCCACGACTCCGGGCTGAAGTTCGGATGTTATTATTCGATCGACCGCGACTGGTACCGGCCGATGGGCCCCGGCAACGGATACAAGCAGGCCAACTTCTGGGACTTCAAGGATTCCAAGCAGGCTGACTTCGACCGTTACCTCGCGGACTTCGCCAAGCCGCAGATCGAGGAGTTGCTGACAAACTACCGGCCGGATTTGATGTGGTTCGACGATATCGACATGAAGAGCGACGCGCAGGTCGAGGATCTCTATCAGGACATCCGCAGGCTCAGTCCGGATTGCGTGATCAACAGCCGGATCAAGGGTTGTCGTCCTCCGACAAAAATCCCGCCGCCCCATTGTGATTATATCACGGCGGGTGACAACGAGATCCTCGACAAAACGCTCGGATTCGAATGGGAAAACCCCGGATCGATGAACACCAGCTTCGGTTTCAACCCGAACGACCAAAACTGGGTGTCCGCCCGTGACATCGTTGTCCGCTTGGTGGAAATCGTCAGCAAAGGTGGCAACTACCTGCTCAACGTGGGACCATCGCCGGAAGGCATCATTCCCCAACCGTGCATCGACCGCCTCGCGGAAGTCGGCTCATGGATGGATGTCAACGGCGAGGCCATCTACGGCACCTCGCCATGGATGGTCTCGCAGGACGGACCTGCGGAGCCTGCCGGGAAAAGCCACGCTGCGGATGGCAAGGCATCGCCGGACATCCGTTTCACGGCGAAGGCGGACTCGGTTTACGCCATCTGCCTGTCCTGGCCGGATACCAAGTTGTCGGTCAGATCGATGGGTGGTGAGAGACTGAAGGGCAGGCAGATCGCCGGCGTCCGCATGCTGGGTGCCGGAGAGGAGATCCGCTGGAAGCAGACCACAGACGGCTTGTCGCTATCTGTTCCCGTAAAGAAACCGTGCAGCCATGCGTTCGTTTACCGGATCGACTTCCGTTAGATAAATCCTTGGCGTTTGTCACTCCTTCAATCCTCCCGGAACCTCGCCGGCCGGGACTGCGGTTTTCATCATCTCATCATATCTCGCGCGCAGTTCCCGCAGTTTTTCGGGTTTCTCTGCGGCGAGATCCTTCGTTTCGCCGAGATCCTCCGCGAGGTTGTATAACTGATCCCCTCCGCCCGCGCCTACGAGCAGTTTCCAGTCTCCCATGCGGATGGCGGCCTGTCCGCGTTTCGTGCCGCAGAGGATCAGCGTGTCATGGGGTGACTTGGCTCCTGTGGTGAGCACCGGCCAGATGTCGAGCCCGTCCAGCGGGAGTTTCAGTTCCGGAGTGGCGCCTGTGAGTTTCACCAGCGTCGGAAACCAGTCCACGGCGTGGAGCGGCTCGTCGATGGTTTTCCCGGCGGGGATGTGGCCGGGCCAGTTGACGCAGGCGCAGACACGGACGCCGCCTTCATAGATGGTGCCCTTTCCGGCGCGCAGCGGGCCGTTGGAGGTGACCTTTCCCGGAGACGGTCCGCCATTGTCGCTGGAGAATATGATCAGCGTGTTGTCGCGGATTTTCATCTCATCCAGCGCCGCGAGCACCTGCCCGACGGCCTCGTCCATCGCGGACATCATGCCGGCATAGGTGCGGCGTACGCCCTTGAGGTCCTGATAGGGTTTGCAGTAGCTATCCGGCACCTGGTGCGGGCCGTGCACGGCATTGAAGGGCAGATAGAGGAAGAGCGGTTTGTCCGGATTCTTTTCGCGGATGATGCGGCAGGCCTCCTTCGCGATGAGATGGGTGGTGTAGCCTTCGTCCTTGCAGGGCTGGTCGTCGCGGTGCCAGTCGAGAACGCCTTCGCGCTCGTGGCTGAAATAATCGATCATGCCGAACCAAAGCCCGTATTGGTGGTCGAATCCCCGTTGGGTCGGCAGATAGGCGGGCTTGAATTCGCCGAGATGCCATTTGCCGGTGATGGCGGTTTCGTAGCCAGCGCCGCGCAGCACCTGGGCAAGGGTTTGTTCCTCAAGCTTCAGGCCCCACGGGGCGTGTGGCCGCACGACGGAATAGACGCCGGTATGTGAGGGATAGCGCCCGGTCATCAGGGTGGAGCGGGTAGGGGAGCAAACCGGCTGCACATAGAACGATTTCAGGATCGTGCCGCCACGGGCGATCTGGTCGAGGTTCGGTGTCTTGATATCCTTGCATCCGTTGAAACCGGTGTCGGCGTAGCCCATGTCGTCGGCGAGGATATAGAGGATGTTGGGTTTTTCCGCAGCGGCAGGAAATGCCGGAAGCAGGAACACTAGCGCGGCGAGTAGGCGTGGGGATTTCATGCGGTATCCGTGTAAGTGCATCGAAACATCTTTCTTTCAGACGATTTGGAACGAAATATCTTATTCGCCAGCCTGGGTATTGACTGGGCCCGTGAAACCACTCTCCAACACCTTGTCAGCATGAAAATCACGATCCTGATCACCAGTCTGTTCGCCATCGCCGCATCCGGTTTCGCGGCCGAAAACAAGCCTCCCAACATCCTGCTCATTCTTGCCGACGATCTCGGGTTTTCAGACATCGGTTGTTATGGCTCCGAGATCGAGACGCCGAACCTGGACCGCCTTGCCAAACAGGGGCTGCGTTTCTCGCAATTCTACAACACCGCGAAATGCCACTCATCTCGAGTCAGTCTGCTGACTGGCCGCTGGTGCCGCCAGGCTGGCGATGAATCGTTGCGCCGTGCGGTGACCCTGCCGGAGGTCCTGCAACCTTCCGGCTACTTCACGGCCATGGCCGGCAAGTGGCATCTGGAGAAACAACCTACCGACTTCGGGTTCCTGCGCTACTTCGGCCACCTCTCCGGTGCCTGCAATTACTACAGGGGTGACACGACCTTTCGCCTCAACGGAGAGCCATGGAAGGTGCCGGACCATGGTTTTTACACCACAGTGGCGAATGTGGATCACGCGCTGGATTTCCTCGGCGAGGCACGGAGCGCAAAGAAGCCGTGGTTCCTCTACCTCGCCTTCAACGCGCCTCACGCGCCATTGCAGCCGATGAAGGAGGACTACGAAAAGTATCTCGGCCACTACGATGTCGGTTGGGATGTCATCCGTGCCGCACGGGTGGAGAAACAACGGAGCCTCGGTTTGTTCCATGGTGACCTGAAACCCTGTCCGCGGCCCGATCACATTCCGGCATGGAACGATCTAACACCCGAGCGCAAGTCATGGGAATCACGGCGCATGACCGTCTATGCCGGATTGATCGACCGCATCGACAAGGAAGTCGGCCGCTTGCTCAAGGACATCGAGGCCAAGGGGGAGCTGGACAACACGGTGGTGCTCTTTTTCTCCGACAACGGCGCCTGCCCCTACGACCGCCGCAACGTGAGTATGGATGGCCAACCCTACAATCCGGACGTGATGTGGACCGACAGCACCGGCTGGGCATGGGCGCGCAACACGCCGTTCCGCTTCTACAAGCAGAACCAGTTCGAGGGCGGAATCTCCACTCCCGCGATCATCCACTGGCCCGCGGGTTTGAAAACCATGCCCGGCTCGGTGGACCCAACGCCCGCCCACCTCGTGGACGTCCTGCCCACGCTGGCGGAACTCGGTGGAGCGAAAATACCCGATGCGTGGCCAGGCCGCGAACCCACGCCACTGGCTGGTATCTCGCTGGCCCCCATCCTTGCCGGAGGCAGGATCGAATCACGTCCGCCGATCCATTTGTTATATTCCATGGACCGCGGCCTGCGCGATGGCGATTGGAAGATCGTCAGCTTCCAACGGCAGCCATGGGAACTCTATCACATTTCTGAAGACCGCACCGAACTCCACGACCTCGCGTCGCAACAACCGGATCGCGTCGCACGCATGTCGAAGCAATGGCACGACATGGCAGCCAACGTGCTGATGGCGCCCAAGAACGAATGCCAGCCGGAAGAAGCCGCCGCGACAGCCAAGCGGCATCCCGAGTGGACGGATTTCAACGCTCCACTCGGCCAGAAGTCTGGTGGTTCAAAAAGAGGTCAAAAGTCCGAGCCAGTTGATTAGGGCGCGTGACAGGAGAATCCGTGAAAAATATTTAGCGGGACCACCGGTGAAAAATTTTCGAAGTTTTCTGATCCAATCCGGATCGCATGGACGGATCAACACCACCCCGGTAAATTCAAACTCCCGAACCAATGATCCCACAGAACATCTTCCGCAAATCCACCGCCCGGCTTTCCTTGCTGGGGCTTGCCATCACCGTTACCGGTCTCGCGAATGTCACCGCCGCCAGCAAGGCTCCTGAAATCGAGGTGAAAAAACTATCGGGCGTGATCCTCACGGATGGCATTTCCAAACTCGACTTCGGCATGGTAACCGTGGGTGCGACGGCCAAGCGTACCCTGATCATCCGCAACGTCGGCACGGCTCCGCTCACAGGCCTGGCGCTCACCAAAACCGGCGTTTCCAAGAACGATTACAACATCAGCCCGCTGCCTGTCACCACTCTGGCGCCTGGTGCCAAGATGACCGTCGTCCTGATCCTGTCGCCAAGCTTGATGGGGCCGCGCGCCGCCGCCATCCACATCAGCAGCAACGATGCCGACGAAAATCCCTTCGACATCAAGCTCACCGGCATGGGCATGGGCAGATCGTGACAGTGGTGATTGGGAAATTGAAATCAGGCGTCAACATCCTGTGCCTGTCGTAGAAACGGCAGCTTCGACCAGCAATCGATCACATGATCCGGCGAGCAATCGCCGGGTCTAACCGATTCCGGATGTCCCTTGAAAAGCGCGGTGCGGAAACCATGCGCGGCGGCTGGAACGATGTCCTGCAGCGGATCGTTGCCGATGAAAAGCGCCTCGCCCGGGCGGATGCCGCGGCCTGCCAGCCGGTCTGTTAGGATCGCAAACAGCTCCGGCGACGGCTTGGCCACGCCGTGTTGGTAGGAAAGCACTGTGAGCTCCGGCGCGAAAAGATCCGCGATGCCGCCGAGCGGGCCGAGCGTGTTACACTGCGCGTTGGACAGGATGCCCAGCGAAATGCCCGACCTCGCGAGCAGGCGGATGGCATTCGCCGCGCCGGGCATTGGTTTTGCAGGATGCCATGCGGCCTCGATGGCCTCGACGAGCGCCGTGGTTTCCGTTCCCTCGTCCAGTCCGAGAACCTCGCGCCACAATACTCGCAGGTCGATTTCCGGAAACGGCGCGGCGACGGCGGCATGGTGGCGCAAGACCGCGGCGTGGATCTCCGCGCTCGGTGATTCAGGCGGCGTGTGGCCGAAGCTTGCGATGGTCGCCCGCAGCAACGGGTCCGCATCCGGATCCGGCTTCACTCCGCCCGCCGCCGCGATGAGCAGCGTGCCGTAAACATCGCAGATCACCGCGCGGTAAGGCCGCGACAGCACGGATTTAGGCTTGGCTGCGGAGAGCAGGAAATGGAACGAACGCGGCGTCAGCAAGTTTGTTAGAATCCCGGCGGGTGGCACGAAGCGCAGCGGCGAGACCGGTTGCCGCCAGAGATGCGAGTATAGCGAGATGAGGACGTTCCGGTGTTGATCCGGCGAGTAGGGCGCGAGCGCCTCCGGTGAGCAGGACGGTGTGCGGTTGGAGATCGCCGCAGCCAGCCAGTCCTGTGCGGGCCAGGTCGCATCGCCGATTTTCACCAGCGGAATCTTCCGGTAAGCAGGCTCGGCGAGGCGTTCGATGGCTCCTTGTTGCAACGGCTCGGGCAGATTGCCGAAATCGAGCCAGCCGTCGTGAACCAGGGCGTCGAACGTTTCCTCGATGACATCGTTGTAAAGCCGCCGGCCATAGGCGCGGTGGTTGCGCTCGAGCGTGGTGGTTAGATTTTCCCGCAGGATGGGGAGGTCCACCCACTCGGCCGGGATCAGCAGTTGCTCGTAAAGGTTGCCCGCGCGGATGCCGTGGCGCGCGTGTTCCGCGGCGATGTGCGGGAGGTTCCTGCCGATGAGCGGTTTGCGCCGAGCGATGGCTTCCAGGAATGGCAGCCCGAATCCCTCGGCCACCGAGGTGGTCACGATGTGCGACGCATGGGCGAGCCACGATTCGAAACTGCCTGACGCGCCGGGCACGGGCGAGTAACGACCTGCCACGTCGAAGCCGACGGGCAGCCGCTGCGCCACGGCGAATTTCTGCCACGTGTTGTGGATCGCCAGCGCGTCCGCATCCAGCGGCGCGCGGCTGATCGCGATGCGCACGCCCTGCGGCGCGAGGGCTGATAGAAAAAGCAGCTCGCCGGGATTCTTGCGGCGTATGCCGCGCACCGGCGCGAAGAGGATGGGGGACGACTGCGGGTCCGGCTGGCCAATGCCTGATGGCGGCGCGACGCTTGCCTGCGGCGCGATCGGATTGGCGAGCACGCCGGCGTTTTCCACAGGCAGCCCGGCCTTGAGGAAGACGGCCATGTCCCGCTCGTTGAGGAACGCGTACAGGATGCGCGGTGAGAACGGATAGAGCTCCGCACAACCGGCGATCATCCGGTGGTTCGCGGGCCTGCCGTCTTCCGCCAGATCGTGGATATGCAGGACGAGCCGCTCGTTCTCCCGGGCGAGGCGCGCCACCACCTCGTGCATCAGCGGGTTTTTCCCCAGCGAGTGATTGTGGAAATGCCACACGTCCGGCGCGCAACCGAGCGCATCCACTGCGGCGGCACGCGTGCGGGAAACGAGTTGTTCCACCGCGAAGTCCACGGTATCTAACGGATAGCCAAGCCCCGGCACCACCCGCACCGGCAGATCGCTAACGGAATCATCCGGCGGCGCGCCGACGAGGATCACATGCGGAAACCCGATCGTCGTGAGCGAGCGCGATGCGGTGGCGATGACCTGCGACACCCCGCCCGGGCCGAGATGATAGTGAACGATGGCGACGGTCATGTGCTGCCCTTGCCGGACCAGTTTCCGATCGGTTTCACGAAATGAAATCCCCAGATTTCAAATCCCAGCCGGTGATAGAGACGGTGTGACGGATGGTTGGCCGTGTAGCTGTCCAGCACAATGATGTCGCAGCCGCTCTCGCGCCCGATGGTTTCCATGTGTGAGATCAAAAGCGTGCCGGTGCCGCTGGAGCGCAGCTCGGGATCGACCACCAGGTTGTCGATTTCCAGATACCTGCCGCACCAGATCTTGGTGGCGATCCATGCTCCGCAGACACCGACGAGACGGTCCTCCCGGAACGCTCCGAAAATCTGATAGTGCGGGTGTTCCGCAAGGATGGTCTCCAGACGCGCGGTGACGACAGGCAGCGGCGTGTCCGGGTTGAGCGTGCCTAACAGACGTGCGGCGTCCGCGATATCGTAAATGGTGAGCGGGCGGATTTCGATGGGGTCCATGGGGTTTGAGAACGGATCGGTCCGCCGCGGATTCCAGCGCAGATCCGCCGCCATGGCGATTCAATTTGGCGGGCTTTGCGATATGAACCCTTTTCGACTTTTCTCCGGTCAGGTGCCTGTCCAAGCGCCGCATCAAGGCAATGAAAGATCCCACCCGCTGCGCGACGTTATGGGAAAATCACACCCATCCCATGAAACCCCGCTCCGCCATCCTCACCACCGTTTCGCTTGCGATCTCGGTCCTGTCCTCCGGTTCCCTGCTCGCCGCGGTGAAACCTAATCCTCTTTTCACCGATGGCGCCGTGCTCCAGCGCGGCCAGGCCGTTCCCGTCTGGGGCACCGCCAAAGATGGAGAAAAGGTCACCGTCACGCTGGGCGACCAGAAACTAACAACCACCGCGCAGAACGGCACCTGGCGTGTGGACCTCAAGCCACTCACCGCCGGCGGACCGTTCACGATGACCATCGCCGGTGAAAATACCGTGACCGTGAACAACCTGCTCGTCGGCGAGGTCTGGGTCTGTTCCGGCCAGTCCAACATGGAGTTCAAATTCAATGGCGCGGCGAACGCCAAGGAAGAAGGCCCGAAAGCCACCTTCCCGAAGATCCGCATGTTCACGGTGACGAAGAAGGTTGCCATGAAGCCCCAGACCGAGGCCGAGGGTTCATGGGTGGAGTGCTCGCCGCAAACGGTCGGTGGCTTTTCAGCGGTCGGCTACTTCTTCGCCCGCGAGATCTATCAGAAACTCAACATTCCGGTCGGCATGATCCACACGTCATGGGGCGGCACACCGGCGCAGGCATGGACCAGCATCGAGGGCTTCGGCTCCGATCCCGAGCTCAAGGAATATGCGGACGGCGCGAAAAACAGCCTCGTTGCCTATGAGGCCGCCGCCGTCACTTATCCAGCGAAGATGGCGGAATATCAGGCGAAGAAAAAACAATGGGACGAAAGCGTCGGCAATGCTTACAACACCACGTTGAAGGCTTGGAACGAAGCCACAGCCGCAGCAAAAGCCGCCAAACAGCCGCTGCCGCCTAAACCCGCGCCGTCGAGCCCGGCACCGGTTCAACCGGCCAATCCCGAAGGTGGCCCGGGCAATCCGACCACCCTCTACAACGGCATGATCGCGCCGCTACTTCCATACGCCATCAAGGGCGCCATCTGGTATCAGGGTGAGTCGAACGCCAGCAAGGCGAAACAATACCGCACCTTGTTCCCAGCGATGATCGCCGACTGGCGTGCCAAATGGAAACAGGGCGACTTCCCGTTCTTCTTTGTCCAGATCGCCCCGTTCAACGGCCAGCCGCCGGAAATCCGTGAGGCCCAGTTCCTCACGCTCGCCAAGTCGAAGAACACCGCCATGGCTGTGACCACCGACGTTGGAAACGCGACCAACATCCACCCCACGCAGAAGGAGCCGGTCGGCCAGCGTCTGGCCTTGGCGGCGCGCACTCTCGTCTATGGCGAGAAGATCGAATACTCAGGTCCGGTCTATCAGGAAATGAAAGTGCAGGGCGACAAGGCCGCCATCAGCTTCACCCATGTCGGTGGCGGACTCGTCGCCAAGGACGGCGACCTCAAAGGCTTCACCATCGCCGGTGCGGATGGCAAGTTCGTGCCCGCCAAAGCTGAGATCAAAGGCACCAACGTCATCGTTTCCGCCGAGGGCATGACCGCCCCGAAATCGGTGCGTTACGGCTGGGCGAATGTTCCGGATGTGAACCTCTTCAACAAGGAAGGCATCCCCGCATCACCCTTCCGCACCGATGTGGACTGAGTGACGGGCAGAAAGGCAGGGACCGACCTCCGGGCGGTCCGAGTGAATGAGTGGTGCATGTTCGCCGATTGCAGGACCTGCCGGATGACATCGCGTCTCTTATTCGCCTTGCATGCACCGGACCGCCCGGAGGTCGGTCCCTGCCGCTGCACTCAGCCATCTGTTGCATCTGGCGGTATCCGGCCTTAGACCACGGCATGCCCCTATCCGCGGTAATCTTTGATTTCGACGGCGTGGTGATTGATTCCCACGAAGCCCATGAGCGTTCGTGGTTCGCGCTGGCCGCCGAACTCGGCCGGCCCTTCACCCGGGAAACCTTCGTCGCCACCTTCGGCCAGCGCAATGAGAGCATCCTGCCCATGCTCGGCTGGGCGGAGCAGGGCGACGCGGCGCGCATCCAACAACTCGGCGACCGCAAGGAGTCGCACTACCGCGAGATCCTCCGCAAGGAAGGCATTACGCCGCTACCGGGTGTCGTGGCCTTGTTAGAAAATCTCAGGCAGGAAGGCATCCCGTGCGCCATCGGCACCTCCACGCCACGGGCGAACGTCGAGTGCGTGTTGGAGATCACCGGGCTGGCCGGGTTCTTCCAGGACGTGGCCGCCGCCGAAGATGTCACACGTGGCAAGCCGGATCCCGAGGTGTTCCTCAGAGCCGCGGCCAAACTCGGCGCCGAGCCGTCCACCTGTGTGGTGATCGAGGACGCCCAAGTAGGCATCCGCGCGGCGAAGGCGGCGGGCATGAAAGCCGTGGCCGTGACCACCACCCATTCCTCCGTGTCCCTTGCACCTGAAAATCCTGACCGCATCGAGGATTCGCTCATCCCGGTGGACGCCGCGTATCTGCGCGGATTGTGGTCGGATGTGACCAGACTGTAGCTGCGACCGGATGATATCGCTGATAGATATAGCATTCGTCGGTCCCTGCCTCCTCATTTATCAGGCATCTTGTGACAGAACCGACTTCCCTCCGCTTGTGTGACCAAGGAGGTTTCATGAGTTCACGCTTCAGCGTGCAAATCTGCAAGAGCACGCTGAAGCGTGAACTCCTGACCTCCGCAGGTAGAGTCCGTCTTCGGGATATCCGCGAAATCTCCTGTCAAAGGTCCAGCCACCATCTTCAAAGCCAACTCTCAAGGGTCTGATATTTTCAAACGGAAGTATCGCTGGGGCGTGGAGGTGGGACCCTGGAGGGTGATGTTTCCTGATTGCGGCATGCCGTGATTTCCTTCGACATCCCAGAGTTCCCAATCTCGAAGATTGGTAGAGGTTTCAACCTGGATCGAGCTTTCGGGACGGGCGTCGAAGTTAAGTTTGAATTGGCAGCTGGCACTGCCGTGCGCGGCCGGGATGAAACTGGATGTGACATGAGGTTCATCACCAACACCGGCGGTGGCGGCGGCGTCAAGGAACCTGCTGTTCCGCAGTGGTGAGGATGATTTGCGCGTTGGTAGATCCTTGGTGATCCAGTCGCGTAGTAGAGCGATGTTTTTCTGGTCGAGTTCGGACGTGGCGATCGGTGGCATGCGGGTGAATCCGTTGCTGGTGGCGACTCGATTGTAGATGACCGAATGCAGCAGGTCGCCTGGAACTATGAGTCTGTTCATGGAGTCACTTGATTCGCCGGATAACATCCCGTTCAGGATTCCTGTCTGTGCGAGTGTGAGTTGGGGGCGGCCATCCCATGTGGCGGGAGAAGCCGTCCCTCCTGCTTGGTGACAGTATGAGCAGTTTACTGCAAGATAGGATCGAACCCGGGCTTCCAGCGGGAAATCCGCATCGTCCGGGGCGAGGTAGTGTGGCAATACGTTGGGTGACTCCGGAGAGTTTGAGAAGAAGTTTCCGTTTTTGAGCAGGTTCAGTTGGTTGCCGTGAAAGCCATTGATGGTATTCACAAGATTGAGTTGGCGGGTGGTCATCGAGAGTGAATATCCTGCCTGTGGAGTATGGCATGATGAACATTCCGATCTGCTTGGGATATGCCAACGCTGGGTGTAGGGATTTCCGTTGCGAGTGATGTGAACGTCAAAATCCGCGCCGGATTCCGGGACGAGCGTCGCTTCGGTTCCTGCCTGGTTCCAACGATAGCTCACTCCATAAACGCCGGACGAAGTTTTTACAAGGATTCGGGTTTCAAGCCGTTTGGAAGGTGTTGTTGGATCCGTCGGTGACGGCGGATTGCTGCGTGTGAGTGGCAGGTCGAAGTGTTTCACCCAGATTTGGCCCGTCGGATAGGTCCAGGGTTGGTTGCGCGACCACTTCATTTTTTGTGTGGGATCAGGGATGATGAACCAGTGGCGTTTGACGGCATGATCGCTCCAGAAGGGTAGATTGACCTGATAGGGCAAAAGCCCGGGATTCGGAGAAAGGTCTGATAGATCGGCGAACAATCCCGTGGCGCCGAGAGTGGCCGGGAAGTTGCCGCTCGGGGTGCTGCCGATCAGTCGCCGGATGCTGCCGCGATTCAGGTTCGCCATCAGGATGTCGCCGTTCGACGGGTCCTTGCCAAATGCGGTGATGCCGGTTTCGCCGCCGATTCGCTCGACAGTGGGGGGAGCGGCCGGGTTTCGGCGCAGGGACCACAGATTGCCCGAGACGTAGTCGGCGAAAACATAGGCCCCTGCAAGATTGCTCAAGCGGGTGCCGCGATAGACGAAACCTCCTATGATGGAGTTTCCTTTGAAATCAGGATCGGCCGTAGTTTCCGACGTGTGAGGGTAGTCGTAAATCGGGTCGATGCTGGCAAACCCGCTGGGTGGGGTGCCTGAGCCCGGGCGCGCGATGAAACCTTCGCGGAAATTCCAGCCGTAGTTCGCGCCACGGGTGGGAATATCGATTTCCTCACGCATATTGCCTCCGACATCACCCACCCAGAGTTCGCCGGTGGCTGAATCGAACGACATACGCCAAGGATTGCGAAAACCGAGCGCCCAGATTTCGGAGCGGACGAAATTCTTATTGGATCCCGAGATGGTGGTGTTGTTGAGTTTGCCGTTCCATGAACCACCGAGGTCGGTTGAAACGAACGGGTTGTCCAGCGGTATGCTGTAAGCCGCCCGGAAAATGCCGGAACCTGGCGCGGTTTCGTAGCGTTTGACGGCAGCGACGGCGGGGTCGGATTGGGCGGGGTTTGGATGGGGTCTGGGTTCGAGGTTGCCCGCTTTCTTGTCCACATCAACGCGAAGAATCGCTGAGAAAAAATCCTTGGTGATCTTCTGGCTGTTGTTGAGGGAATCATCCTGAGTCCCTTCATCGCCCAGCGAAATGTATAGATAACCGTCGGGCCCGAAATGGAGGTCACCACCATTATGGTTGCTGGCCTGATCGATTTGTTCGATGAGAATCACTTCGGAGCTGGTGTCAGCAAGGTTCGGATTGTCGGAGCGGGTGGTGAAGCGCGAGACGCGTTCGTATGTGGCTGATTTTTTGGTGACCGAATAAAAGATGTAGAAGTAACGGTTGGACGCGTAGTTCGGATGAAATGCCAGGCCGAGCAGGCCCTGTTCCCCGCCAGTACTGATGGATTCTCCGCGAGAATTCAGCAACTTCGGCAGGTCGAGGAAGGTGATTGCCTGTGGCGTTTCGGAATTCACCTTGGGTATCAGCCGCAGAAGGCCGGCTTTCTCGCAGACGAAGAGGCGTTTTGACTCACTCGGTGGAGTGGCCATGCATACCGGACTGGAAAACGTGAGTGAGGCGAAGGCATCGACGATTTGATAGGACGTCCGGGGTGGGGCGGAGGGGACGTTCAAATCAGGGTTGGGAAGTCGAAGGCGTGTGGCAAAATTGATGGTGACGGTGACGGGAGATGATTGGCCGCTGGCATTGGCGGCACGATAGGTGAATGAATCCGTGTCCGGGGTGCCGGTGGTGTGAGTGTAAAGGATCCTGCCATAGGAGTCGGGTGCCGCGATTCCGAAACGGGGTGCCTGCTGGACCACCGGTGCGGTCGCGGCGGTGTCGTTGTGGAGCACTGGAATGCTTGCCTTTTGCAAGTGGTGCATGGTCACGGAGTCGGGCCGCGCGATCGGCGAAGCCGCAATGCAGCAAGTGGCCGGAATGTGCATTGCGATCACGATTCGAGCCGCCAATCCGAGCTTGATCCGGGCAGGTGATGATCCGTTCATTCTGTGGAGTCTAGCACTCATGGAGAGGCAGGACAGCAGGAAATGTCCGCCGCGGTGGTTCAGCGGCTTTGGCGATTTGCAGGTGATCCCGACAATCGAGAAAGACGCCATGGTGTGCTGACGTTTGAACATTCACTCCGCGCATGAAGCTCATTCTGTCCGTCCTGCTGCTCTCGGTTGCTGCCCTGCACGCCGGGTCTCCGAAGTTCCAACCCGGAAAAGCCTGGCCGGACGATCAGGGCGTCCACATCAACGCACACGGCGGTGGTATCCTGTTCCATGAGGGCGTTTATTATTGGTGCGGCCAGTTCATGGTCGAGGGCAAGGCGGGCAACGCGGCCCAGGTCGGCGTAAGCATGTATTCCTCAAAGGATCTGTTTCACTGGAAAAACGAGGGCATCGCACTGCCGGTATCCGGCGATCCCGACAGCGACATCGCGAGAGGCTGCGTGCTCGAACGGCCGAAAGTCATCTTCAACCGCAAGACCGGCAGGTTCGTGATGTGGTTCCACCTCGAGCTCAAAGGTAGGGGCTATGGCGCCGCGCGCAGCGGAGTGGCGGTCGCGGACACGGTTACCGGTCCCTATCAATACCTCGGGAGTTTCCGTCCGAACTCCGGCGTCTGGCCGGCCAATGTGGCCGATGACATGAAACAACCGCTTTCCGGCGGGGATGTCGCTGCGATTTCAAAAAGCCGCTTTCCAGGCGGACCGGCTCCGGATTACCCGACGGACTCGTTGTTCCGCCTCCACCACGACGAAGGCCAGATGTCGCGCGACATGAATCTCTTCGTCGATGACGACGGCAAGGCCTATCAGATTTACTCGTCCGAGCACAACGGCACGCTCCACATCTCGCAACTCACGGATGACTATCTGAAACCCGCCGGAAACTACGTCCG